>JAGQRJ010000245.1 GCA_020425635.1 Planctomycetota bacterium
GCTTCGCCGACTCCAGCGCCGCGATCGAGGTCGCCGCCTCGCCGCGGGCCGCGTCGAGCTCGGCGGTCAGGGTCTGGAGCGCCCGGCGCGCGCCCTCGCTGGCCTCCAAGGCTTGATCCCGCGCCGCGAGCGCGTCGGCGACGGCCTGCGTCTGACCGTCGCGCTCGCCGCGCAAGGTCACGACCAGCCCGCGCAGGTCGAGGGCTTCGGTGGCGTTGGCGTCGGCGACCTTGGTGGCCTCCTCGAGGCTCTCCCGCGCGCTCTCGCGCTCGCTCTCGGCCTGGATCCGCTTGCCGCGCTCGTCGCTGAAGGTCCAGCCGAGGAAGAGCGAGAGCAGCAGGAGCCCGGTGGTGATCAGCGCCCAGCCCGTGGGGGCTTGGGTCGTGGCGCGCGGGAGCGCGGCCGACTCGAGCCGCCGGCCGAGGGGCGGGAGCACCGGCGCCGTCTCGCGCCTGGGCGCGACGACCTCGGGCTCGACCGGCGCGTCGGGCTTGCCGCCCGAGCGCAGGCGCGCGGTATGCACCCCGCGGCGGTCGTGCTCCCAGGCGTCGATCAACGCGGTGCGCACGACGTCGCTGCTGCGCCCTGGATCCTCGGCGCGCGGCTTCTTCGCCGCGCGATCGTCGGCCACGTTGCGCGTGGGTCGCTGCTCCTTGGACGAGGTGATCAGCTCGTGCATGGCGCGCATGCGCGCCGCGGCGTCGCGGTCGGCCGAGGTCTTCTCGTCCTGGGCGAGCACGACGTCTTCCGGCGGCGCGCTGTCGGGCTCGGGGAGGCTCTTGTCGGCGCCCTTGCTCGAGGTCAGCGTGCGCGAGTCCCAGTGCGCCTTCCCGGCGAAGTAACCGCCGGTGGTCCGGCAGCGGAAGGGCCGGTCCGAGAGCTTGCGGTCCCACGGCCGCTCGGCGAAGGGCGGGATCGCGTCGCCGCTCGCGCTGCAGGTCCCGCCGTCGGGGAGCACCTCGCTGAAGCGCTCGCCCTCGTCGCTCTGGCCCGCCAGGAGCAGCGCGAAGCCCCGCGCGGTGGGCCGCCGTGAGGGGGCCTTGGCCAGCGCACGGCGCAGGGCGACGCGCACGGCCTCGTCGCGCTCGGGGTCGTCGAAGGTCCCCTCGGGGAGCTCCGCCGCGGTCTGGTTCAAGCGGTGCAGCACGGGGTCCTTGCTGCCCTCGACGGAGACCGCTGGCTCCCCGGTGAGCATGCGATACAGGAGCGCGCCCACGGAGTAGACGTCGGCGCGCCCGTCCACCGGCTCGCCCTTGATCACCTCGGGCGCGGCGCACTCGGAGTCGACGAAGAGCTCACCGACCGGGGTCTTGATCGCCTCGCCGACCAAGCGCGGGAAGCCGAAGGTCAGGATCCTTCCGCGAGCGAGGTCGCCCTCGCCCGAGATCAGCACGCTGCGCGGCGAGAGCCCGCCCTCGATCCGCCCGCGGCTGTGCGCGTAGGCGAGCCCGTTGAGCACGTCGACCGCGACCTGCAGAGCGCCGGCGGGGGTGAAGCGCTCCCCCGCCTGGAGGGCGCGCTCGAGGGTCCGCCCGCTGGTGGGCTCCTGGATCAAGTAGGGGCGCCCGTCGCCGTCGTCGGTGCCGCCCTTGAGGATCGCGACGATCCGCGGGTGATCGAGGCCCTGGCTGTGCTCGAGCTGGCGCTTGAACGCGCGGCGCGCGCGGCTGTTGGGGAGCGCCTCGGGGGGGATCGTGACGAAGACGAAGTGCTCCTTGTCCTGCTCGTCGTAGACCCAGCGCCCCTGACCCGCGCCCCAGGCGCCGAGGTCCTCCTCGGTCTTGTAGAGCGCGATCCGGTCGGAAATCAGCTGCCGCCGGCGAGCCCGCTTGCCTCCCACCCTGCCTGCCTCCTTGTTTTTCAGGGGGCCTCTCCGAGGCCCCCTCGCCCCATTCTCAGGGGGCCTCTCCGAGGCCCCCTCGCCCTCGCAGCAAAGCTGCTCGGGCTCACCCCCAACGGGCCGCGGGCGCCCCATTCTCAGGGGGCCTCTCCGAGGAGGTTCCCCTGTAGGGTCACGACTCTTTCACCAATCGGGGGGTGGGTCAAGGCGCCTCGGCCGGGGCACGTGGGGGCGCTTGCAGGGCGGCGGCGCTCGAGCCCGGGAGGCGCTGGCCCGCATGGCTCACCACGAGGTGGTGAGTTTGCGGGGTAGCCGCCTGCGAAGCAGGCGGGCTGCGCCGGAGCGAGTCGGCGGCTCGGCCGCCGCGAGCGCGGCGCAAGCGACAGTGTTACCCGGCCGCAGGCCGGGTCTCACTGTCTCGAACGACACCGCTGCCGCACTTCGAGTCCGCGAGCGGAGCGAGTGGTGAGACGTGCGGGCTAGGCGGCGCGGGCGCGGCGCACGAGGCGCCGGTAGGCCTGGGTGATCCCGCGGAAGCGCTGGGCGTCGCTCGTGGCCTGGGTCCCGCGGTAGGCCCGCGCCAAGGACTCGTAGACCTTGCGGACCTCTTCCTGGCTCGCGGCCGCCTTGGCGTCGAGCACGGCGCCGTTGAGCTCTTGCTGCATGCAGGTCTCGGTCAGGGCCAGGAGCCCTTGGACCTTGGCGCGCAGCTCGGGGGCGCCCTCCTCGCGCTCGGCCGTGTCGCGGTAGCCGTCGAGGGTCTCGCTGAGCGAGGTCAGCACCGCGCGGGTCGCGGTGTCTTCGGTCTGCTCCAGCGCGCGCCCCAGCGCGCGCTCGGTGTCCTGGAGCATGTCGTGCAGGCGCGGCTCGCCCGCGCCGCGACGCCGCCACGCCGCGAACGCGGCGCGCAGCCCGTCGGCCAGCGCGGCGACCCCGAGCACGAGAGCGGGTAGCCCCAGGCCAAACGCCAGCAGGCGCAGACCGAGAGCCAGCGCCCTCAAGGACGGCAGCATGAGCGCCACCGCCACCAGCTCGAGCAGGAGCCCCGCCGAGAACGCCAAGAAGCGCAGGTCCAGGCGGCGCTTGATCGCGTCACCCTGGACTACGGCGCGCACGACCCCCCAGTCGCCCAGCCCCCGGCGCTCCGCACACCACGCCAAGCCGCAAGCCGCGACCAGCGTCGTGCACAGGAAACCGAGCAAGCTGAACATGGCGTCACGCTCCCGACAGTTGGGCTATCGGCGTGTCGCGCAGGCGGCTTGAGGGGAATCCCGCGCCAGCGCGCGGCGAGGCTCGGGCCCTGAGGCCCAAGCCCTTTCTCCAGCGGCGGATAGGCCCGCTAGCCGAAGTGATCCTCGATGAAGCTCGTGCTGAAGCGGCCGCGGGCGAAGCGGGCGTGCTCCAGGATCCGTCGGTGGAGGCTGACGGTGGTGGGGATCCCCTCGATCCAGAGCTCCTCGAGGGCGAGCTTCATGCGCTCGATCGCCTGGGCGCGGTCTTCGCCCCACACGATCAGCTTCCCGACCATGGAGTCGTAGGTCGCCGGGATCTTGTAGCCCGCGTAGATGTGCGAGTCCCAGCGCACGTTGCGCCCCCCGGGCACGAACAGGCGCTCCACCGTCCCCGGGCGAGGCTTGAAGCCTTCGGCCGGGTCCTCGGCGTTGATCCGGCACTCGATCGAGTGCCCGCGCAGGGTGACCTGCTCCTGGGTGAAGGGGAGCTTCTCGCCGGCGGCGATCTTGAGCTGGAGCGCCACCAGGTCGACCCCGGTGATCTCCTCGGTGACCGGGTGCTCGACCTGGATCCGGGTGTTCATTTCGATGAAGTAGAAGTTCCCCTCGTTGTCGAGGAGGAACTCCACGGTCCCGGCGTTGACGTAGCCCGTCTCCTTGGCGAGGGAGACGGCGGCCTGGCCCATTTTCTCCCGGAGCTCCGGGCTCAGCGCGGGGCTCGGGGCCTCCTCGAGCAGCTTCTGGTGCCGACGCTGGATCGAGCAGTCGCGCTCGCCGAGGTGCACGACGTTGCCGTGGCTGTCGGCCACGATCTGGATCTCGACGTGGCGCGACTCTTCGATGAAGCGCTCGATGTAGACCCCGGAGTTCTTGAAGGCGACGCCCGCCTCCGCCCGCGCCTGGTTGAAGGCGTTGACGAAGCTCACGTCGTTGTGGGCGACGCGCATGCCGCGCCCGCCGCCGCCGGCGGTGGCCTTGATGATCACGGGGAAGCCGATCTCGTGCGCGATCTTGAGCGCCTCCTGCTCGGACTCGACCAGCCCGTCGGAGCCGGGGATCAAGGGCACGCCGGCCTTCTTGGCGATCTCCTTGGCCGTGACCTTGTCGCCCATTTTGGCGATCACCTCGGGGTCGGGCCCGATCCAGCCGATCCGGCAGTCGCGGCACACCTCGGCGAAGTGGGCGTTCTCGGCGAGGAAGCCGTAGCCCGGGTGGATCGCCTCGACGTCGGCGACCTCGCTGGCGCTGATGATCCGCGGGATGTCGAGGTAGCTCTGGGCGCTGGCGGCCGGCCCAATGCAGATCGTCTCGTCGGCGAAGCGCAGGTAGACCGCGTTCTTGTCGGCCTCCGAGTAGACGCACACCGTCTCGACTCCGAGGGTCTTGCACGCGCGGAGGATCCGCAGCGCGATCTCGCCGCGGTTGGCGATCAGGATCCGGCTGAACATGGGGCCCCTAGGTCGCGAGCTTGACGTGGAAGAGCGGCTCGCCGTACTCGACGGCCTGACCGTTCTTGACCAGGACCTTGACGACCTCGCCGGAGCACTCGGCCTTGATCTCGTTCATGACCTTCATGGCCTCGATGATGCAAAGCGTGGTGTCTTCGCTGATCGCCTGGCCCTCCTCGACGAAGGGCGAGGAGTCGGGGTTCGGCGCCTCGTAGTAGGTGCCGACCATGGGGGAGGTCACGACCTTGACCCCGGGCGGGGGGCTCGCGGGGTCGGCCGACGCGGCCGGCGCCGCCGCGGCCGCGGCGGGCATGGCCCCCGAGAGCATGGTCGGCATGACCACCGCCTGGCCCGGGAGCTCCTTCGGCGTGCGCAGGAGGTGGATCCGGCGCTTGTCGTCGCGGAGGTCGATCTCCTGGAAATCGAACTGCTCCATGAGCTTCATGAGCGAGCGCAGCTGGTCGAGGTCTGGTTGCGGGAGGTCCATTCGAGTCAGTTCTCCTTGAACACGAGCACGGTCTTGCCGATCTTGATCCGGTCCCCCTCGGCGAGGTCCCATTCCTTCACGCGCGCGCCGTTGACGACCGTTCCGTTGGCGGAGCCCAGGTCGACGAGGGTGTAGGAATCGCGCACGTTCTTGATCAGCAAGTGCTTGCGCGAAGCCGCCCCGTCGGAGATCTGGATCCCGTTGGCGGGGGTCCGGCCGACCGTCGTGTATTTCTCCTCTAGCGGGAAGACCTGCTTGTCCACCTTGTTGGGTGGTATGACGACGATGTGCGCCACAGGTCCCCCTTAAGCCGTGGGATTCTAAGGAGCGGGTGCGGGCGCGGCAAGGAAGCTCGTCAACGGGCGTAGCCGACCCGCAACAAAGCCGTATACTCCTATTCAGGAGCGAGTTACCGTGACCGACGTCCCCGAGACCATCATCCGCAAGCTCGGAGAGCTCGAAGGCCGGTACGCAGAACTCGAGCAAATCATCGGGTCTCCGGGTTTGTTCGACGACCCCGGCCGGGCGCGCTCGACGCTCAAGGAGCACGCCGCGCTGAAGCCGATGGTCGAGGCCTTCGGCGACTACAGGCGAACCCGTGAAGCGCTCGAGGAGGCGCGCGAGCTGATCGGCGGCGACGACCCCGAGCTCGCCGAGCTCGCGCGCGAGGAGCTCCCCCAGCACGAGCACCGCCTGGGCGAGCTCGGCGACCGGCTGCGCGAGCTGTTCGCGACCTCCGACAAGGACGCGGAGTCCGACGTGATCGTCGAGATCTCGGGCGGCGTCGGCGGCGACGAGGCCGCCCTGTTCGCGGGGGATCTGTTCGCGATGTACGAGGGCCTGGCCGCCAAGCACGGCTGGAAGGTCGAGGTCCTCGACCACGCCGAGGGCAACTCCGGCGGCTTCAAGCGCGTCTCGTTCACGGTCGAAGGCGACGGCGTCTACCGCCGCCTGCGCTTCGAGTCGGGGGGCCACCGCGTGCAGCGCGTGCCCAAGACCGAGTCCCAGGGCCGGATCCACACGAGCATGGTCACCGTGGTGGTGCTCCCGCAGGTGGAGGAGGTCGACGTCGAGATCGACAAGAACGAGGTCCGCGTCGACAAGTTCTGCGCCTCGGGCCCCGGCGGTCAGCACGTCAACAAGACCGAGTCCGCGATCCGCCTGACCCACGAGCCGACCGGGATCGTGGTCCAGTGCCAGGACGAGAAGTCGCAGCACAAGAACCTCGACCGCGCCTGGAAGGTGCTCCGCGCCCGGGTCGCCGACCACTTCACGGAGCTGGCGGAGAAGGAGCGCGGCGAGCAGCGCAAGACCCTGCGCGGGCGCGGCCTGCGCAACGAGCGGATCCGCACCTACAACTTCCCGCAGGACCGCTGCACCGATCACCGGATCGGCTTCTCCTGCCACGGCCTCGACCAGATCCTCGCCGGGGAGCTCGACGACATGGTCGACAAGCTGATCGAGCACGACAAAGAAGAAGCGCTCAAGGCGCTCTAGATCGACCGTCGCGTGGGCCAACCAACCACCGTCCGCGGGCTGCTCGAGGTGGCCTCCACCTGGCTCAAAGAGCAGGGGGTCGACGAGGCGCGGCTCAACACCGAGCACCTCCTGGCGCACGTGCTCGGCTGCCGGCGGCTCGACCTCTACCTGGACATCGACCGCCCCCTCGACGACGCCGAGCGCGACCGCTTCCGCGGGCTCATGCGCCGGCGCGGCGCGCGGATCCCCCTCGCCTACCTGCTCGGCACGAAGGGCTTCATGGGGCACGACTTCAAGGTCGCCCCCGGGGTCTTGATCCCGCGCCCGGAGACCGAGCAGCTCGTGCTGAGCGGCCAGGCCGCGCTGGCCGGACGGGAGGCGCCGCGCTTCGCCGACGTCGGCACCGGGAGCGGCTGCGTCGCGCTCTCGCTCCTGGCCCTCGTCCCCGCCGCGACCGGGCTGGGGATCGACGTCTCCCCCGACGCGCTCGAGCTCGCCGAGCAGAACCGCGCCGCGCACCCCGCCGGGGCGCGCCTGCGCCTCGTCCAGGGCTCCCTCCTGAGCGGGGTCGAGCCCGGGAGCCTGGACCTGGTGCTCTCCAACCCGCCCTACATAACGCCCTCGGAGCACGGGCTCCTCGCCCCCGAGGTCAAGGACCACGAGCCGGCGGTCGCGCTCTTCGACGAGGAGGGGCTGCCGCTCACCGCGCGCCTCGTGCGCGAGGCGGCCGCCGCGCTCGCGCCGGGCGGCGTGCTCGTGATCGAGACCGGCTTCGACAAGGCGTCGCTCGTGCGCGGCTTCTTCGTGGCCGAGGGCTTCGTCGACGTGGAGACCGTCGCCGACCTGGCGGAGATCGAGCGCGTCGTCGTGGGCCGCAGGCCCGCGTGAACGACGACGACTACACCCTCGACGACCTGGTCAAGGACGAGAAGCGGCAGATCTGGCTGTGGGCGCTGCTCTTCGCCGGCGCGGTGGTGGTGCTCACCTTCCGCGATCAGCTCCCCAGCGCGCCGAGCGCCGGGCCCGCCCCGGTGACGAGCGAGGCGCGCTGACCCCGCGCCTCGCCGCCGGCGGCCGCCGCCGCTAGCCTGAACCAGTGGAGCAACTCGGGCCGTATCGACTCTTCCACGAGCTGGGCCGCGGCGGCATGGGCGTCGTCTACCGCGCGCAAGACACGCGCAACGGGTCGACCGTCGCGCTCAAGGTCTTGCTCCGCGAGCTCGTGAAGCCCGAGCAGCTCGAGCGCTTCCGGCGCGAAGTCATGGGCCTCGAGGGAGTCACGCACCCCAACCTCGTGCGCGTGCTCGCGCTGAACCTGGGGCCCCCCTGCCC
>JAGQRJ010000246.1 GCA_020425635.1 Planctomycetota bacterium
CCCACCGACCGCGAGGCCCTCTGCGCGTGGACCGACCTCTGCCTGGAGCACGAGCGCTGGGCCCGCGCGGCGGAGCTCTCCTTGGCGCTGAGCGAATCCGCAGGCGCTCGAGGGCTCGGGCTCAGTCGCGCGGCCAGGGCCTACAGCGCCCTGCGACGCTACCCCCAGGCCCTCGCGGCCGCGCGCGCGGCCTGCGACCACGACCCGGCCCTCCTCCACACCGAGACCGCGGCCGACCTCGCCGTCGCCCTCGCCAGCGGTCGACGACTCATGGACGCCGAGCGCCTCCTGGCCCCGCTCCTCCAGAGCCAGGACCCGCGCTTGCGCGCCGTCGCGGAGCTCGCGCAGGAGACGGCGCGCAAGCTCAACGCCCCCGCGATCGATTCCCGCGACCTGCGCGAGCCCTGGACCCCAGGGCAGGGAGCCCCCCCGCCGAAGTGAACGTCGCACCGCCTGCCCGGCTGGGCTGACCCGCTCCGCTCCGCCTGCCCTCCTCCTCGCGGCGGATTCCGTTCGTGCTATGTTCGCGAGCCACGGAGGGCCGGTGGCCGAACCCCAAGAAATTCGCGTCCTCGGGGCGCGCGAACACAACCTCAAGGGGATCGACGTGGCGATCCCCAAGAAGCAGCTCGTGGTGTTCAGCGGCCCCTCGGGCTCGGGGAAGTCCTCCCTGGCGATCGACACGATCTACGCCGAGGGCCGCCGACGCTTCGTGGAGAGCCTCTCGGCCTACGCCCGGCAGTTCCTCGGGCAGAAGGAGAAGCCGAAGTACGACAAGATCTACGGGCTCTCGCCGAGCATCGCGGTGGAGCAGAAGAAGGCCTCGGTCAACCCGCGCTCGACCGTGGGCACGATCACCGAGATCCACGACTACCTGCGCGTGCTCTTCGCGCGGGTCGGCACCCAGCACTGCTACGCCTGCGGCCAGGCCGTCGAGAGCCAGTCGGCTCAGCAGATCTCACGGCGGATCGCGGCGCTCCCCGAGGGCACCAAGCTGCTCCTGCTCGCGCCGCGGATCACCAACCGCAAAGGCGAGTTCCGCGAGGAGCTCGAGCTGCTGCGCCGCCAAGGGCTGGTGCGGGTCCGCGTCAACGGCGAGGTCCTCGCCCTCGACGGACTGACCCAGCTCAACAAGCGCAAGAAGACGCACCTCGACGCGGTGGTCGACCGGCTCGTGATCAAGCCCGGCCTCGAGAGCCGGATCACCGACTCGGTCGAGACCGCGCTCAACCTCGGCGACCGACGCCTGATCGTGTGCAACCTCACGACCCAGGAGGACACGATCCACTCCGAGCGCCTCGCCTGCGAGGCCTGCGGGATCAGCTTCCCCGACCTCAGCCCGCAGTCGTTCTCCTTCAACAGCCCGCAGGGCATGTGCGTCGCCTGCAACGGCCTCGGCCACAGCCTCGAAATGGACCCGGCGCTGGTCGTCCCCGACCCGAGCAAGTCCGTGCTCGAGGGCGCGATCGTCCCCTGGAAGGAGGAGACCCTCCGCGACGGCGACGGCTGGACCGGGCGCATGGTGCGCGCGGTCGCCGACTTCCTCGAGTTCGACCTCGCGACGCCCTGGAAGGAGCTGTCCAAGAAGCAGCGCGACGGCGTGCTGCACGGCGTGCGCGGCGCCAAGATCGACGTCCAGTGGAAGCGCTCGCGCCCCTACCGCTTGCGCTGGGAAGGCGTCCTCCCCCAGCTCAAGCGCCGGCTGCTCGAGACCAGCTCCGAGGAGCGGCAGAGCTACTACGCGCAGTTCCACAGCTACCGCGCCTGCGAGGCGTGCGAGGGCAGTCGCCTGCGCCCCGAGAGCCGCGCGGTGCTCGTGCACGGGACCGCCCTCGCGCCGGTGTGCAGCATGTCGGTTCAGGACGCCTCCGCCTGGGCCAGCGGGCTCGACGCCTTGTTGAGCGAGACCGAGCGCGCGATCGCCGGCGAGCTGCTCAAGGAGATCCGCGCGCGCCTGCGCTTCCTCGAGGACGTCGGCCTCGACTACCTCTCGCTCTCGCGCCCCGGCCCCTCGCTCTCGGGCGGCGAATCCCAGCGGATCCAGCTCGCGTCGCAGATCGGGAGCGAGCTCTCGGGGGTCGTCTACGTGCTCGACGAGCCCTCGATCGGGCTCCACTCCCGCGACGGCTCACGGCTGATCGACACCCTCGAGCGCCTGCGCGACAAGGGGAACACGATCGTCGTCGTCGAGCACGACCGCGAAATGATCGAGCGCGCGAACCACGTGGTCGACTTCGGCCCCGGGGCCGGCCGCGACGGCGGCACGGTCACCGCGAGCGGCAGCCCCGCAGAGATCAGCGCCGACCCGAACTCGCTCACGGGCGCCTACCTCAGCGGGCGCAAGCGGATCGAGGTCCCCGCCTCGCGGCGGGCAGTCGACCTCGAGCGCGCGATCGTGGTGCGGGGGGCCCGGGCCAACAACCTCAAGGGCGTCGACGTGGCCTTCCCCCTCGGCGCCATGGTGTGCGTGACCGGCGCGTCCGGCGCGGGGAAGTCGTCGCTGGTCAACCAGATCCTGCTGCCCGCCCTGCAGCGCGCCCTCCACAACAGCAACGTGGTCGTGGGAGAGCACGCGGGCCTCCTGGGGCTCGAGGCGATCGACAAGGTGATCGCGATCGATCAGCAGCCGATCGGGCGCACCCCGCGCAGCAACCCCGCGACCTACGTCAAGCTCTTCGACCTGATCCGCACCTTCTTCGCCAAGCTGCCCGAGGCCCAGATCTTCGGCTTCGGCCCCGGCCGCTTCTCGTTCAACGTCAAGGGCGGGCGCTGCGAGACCTGCGAGGGCTCCGGGGTCCGGCGGATCGAGATGCACTTCCTCGCGGACGTGTTCGTGACCTGCGAGTCGTGCGAAGGCAAGCGCTTCAACGACGCGACGCTCCGGGTGCGCTACCAGGGCCACTCGATCTCGCAGATCCTCGACCTGACCGTCGCCGACGCCCTCGACGTGTTCCGCAACCACCCCAAGATCCGCCGCCTGCTGCAGACCCTCTCCGACGTGGGCTTGGGCTACGTCTCCCTGGGGCAACCCTCGCCCACGCTCTCGGGCGGTGAGGCCCAGCGAATCAAGCTCGCGCGCGAGCTCGGCAAGCGCTCGACCGGGCGCACGCTCTACGTGCTCGACGAGCCCTCGACCGGGTTGCACTTCGACGACATCAAGAAGCTCCTCGGCGTCCTCGACCGCCTGGTCGACGCGGGGAACACGGTGGTCGTGATCGAGCACAACCTGGACATCGTCAAGACCGCGGACTGGGTGGTCGACCTCGGCCCCGAAGGCGGCGACTCCGGCGGACACCTGGTCGCCAGCGGGACCCCCGAAGCGATCGCGGCGACCAAGGCCTCCTACACCGGCCACTACCTGGCCCCCCTCCTGGCGCGTCAGGACGCGCCGAGCGGCAGCAAGCCAGTGGTCGTCGCCGCGCCGCTGGAGCGGCCCCTCTCGCGGAAGGCTCGCGACAAGGCCGCCAAGCAGGAGGCGACCGCGGCCAAGAAGAAGACCGCCGCGAAGAAGAAGACCGCCGCGAAGAAGAAGACCGCCGCGAAGAAGAAGACCGCCGCGAAGAAGAAGCCCGCCGCGAAGAAGAAGACCGCCGCGAAGAAGAAGCCCGCCGCGAAGAAGAAGCCCGCCGCGAAGAAGAAGGCGAAGGGCCCGCGCAAGACTGCCTAGC
>JAGQRJ010000247.1 GCA_020425635.1 Planctomycetota bacterium
ACACGAAGCGCTCCTTGAGCGCCGCGAGCTCTTCGGCCGCGAGGGCCTCCTCGAGCTCGCCGTGCTTCTTGACCTTCTTGGGGTCGACGAAGGTGACCGCGACGAGCTTGCCGTCCTTGACCGCCTGAGCCATGACCTCTTCCAGCGAGCCCGCGCCGTCGGCGGCGCTGGGGGCGCCGTATTGCGCGGCGACGCTCTCGATCTGGGCGATCACGCTCGCGGCGTCGCGGCCGCGCAGGCGCTCGACCTCTTTGCCGGTCGAGTCGGTGAACAGGATCGTGGGGAACCCACGTACGCCATACTTGGTGAGCAGGTCTTGGTTCTGACCGCGCGCGGTGCAGTCGACGTAGACCGGGACGAGCTTCTTTGCTGCGTTGACGACGCCGTCGTCAGAGAGTGCGCCAGCTGCCAGCTGGCCGCAGGGGCCTCACCAATCGGCGGTGAAGAACATCATCATGGGCAGGCCCTTGGCGTTCGCCGTGGCCGCGCCCTGCGCGGGCTCTTCCCAGTTGGTGATCTTGCCCTTGTGGTTTCCGGCTGCCATGCTCGGCAGCGCGAAGGCGGCGAGCGCCGCCGCAGTAACTAAGACACGTGATTTCACGAGCTTTCTCCTGTTCGCGTGGATCCTTCAGACGGCGGACTCGCCGTCGTGTTCACAACGTAGCCGATACGCCGCTGGATTCCCCGCGTTTGCGCCCCGCCCCCGGGGGCTAGAGGATGTCCCAGGTGTAACCGCCTGTCTCGTAAGTGTTTTCGGCGAGGGCCTTGATCAGCTCGTCGTCGTTCTCGTCGATCTTACGGAAGTTGGACGCGGAGCGGCGCTGCACCTGGCCGGCGAAGACCTGGGCGATCTGCAGCTCTCGCTTGCAGGCGTCGAGGCCGTTCTTCTCGATCGCCGCGGTGACCCGGCTCAGCACGCAGGCCAGCATGAACAGGTCGATCATGACGTCCGAGATCCGGCGCAGGGCGAACTGCTTCTCGATGATCTTCTTGCCGTGCTTGCGCAGCACGCGGTCGGCCATGGCGGCCAGCGAGCGCACCGTGTCTTCGAACAGCTCGGCTTGCGGGCGCAGGGCGACGTGGGCGCGCGAGAGGCTGTTCGAGCGCGAGGAGTAGCCCGTGGCCCAGCTCGCGCGTTTGCGCGCGTAGTCGTAGAGCACGCCGAAGCCCTTGATCGGGTGGTCGAAGATCCCCTTGAGCGAGCTCTCCATTTCGCGCAGGCCCTGGCCGATGTCGTTGAGCGCGGTGAGCGCAATGAACAGGCGCAGGACGTCGTTGGTGCCCTCCCAGATCCGATTGATCCGGCAGTCGCGCAGGATCCGCTCGTAGGGCAGCTCACGCATGTAGCCCGTGCCGCCCGACGTCTGCAGCGCCTCGTCGGCGGTGCGCCACAGCGCCTCGCTGGAGAAGATCTTGACGATCGCGGCCTCGACCGAGTAGTCCTCGTAGCCCCGGTCGGAGAGCGCCGCGATCACGGTCACCGCGGCCTCGGTGGCGTAGCAGTCGACGACCATGTGCCCGATCTTCTGCTTGATCAGGCCGAACTCGCCGATCGACTTGCCGAACTGCTTGCGCTCCATGGCGTGGTGCGCGGAGAGCGCGATCAGCTTCTTCATGCCGCCCACGGCGCCGCCGCCGACCCCTGAGCGCCCGCTGTTGAGGATGTTCATCGCGACCTTGAATCCGCCGTGCAGCGGGCCGAGGAGGTTCTCCTTGGGGACCTTCACGTCCTCGAAGAACACGCTCGTGGTCGAGCTGGCGCGGAGGCCCATCTTGTCTTCGTGGGTCCCGATCGAGACCCCCGGCATGTCCTTGGTCACGATCAAGGCCGAGAGCTTGCCGCGCGTGTCTTGCGGACCGGTCTTGGCGAACACGGTGAAGAAGTCGGCGAGCCCGCCGTTGGTGATCCAGAGCTTGGAGCCGTTGAGCAGGAAGTGGTCGCCCTTGTCCTCGGCGACGGTCTTGACCGACGCGGCGTCGGAGCCCGCGCCGGGCTCGGTCAAGCAGAACGCGGCGATCATCTCCCCGCTCGCCAGGCGGTCGTACCACTTCGACTTTTGCTCGGGGGTCCCGAACAGCTTGAGCCCGCGCATGCCGATCGAGCTGTGGGCCCCGATCGTGACCGCCACCGAGGCGTCGTGGCGCGCGATCTGCTGCAGGGTCCGCGAGTAAGCCATGTTGCCGAAGGCCATGCCCCCGTGCTCCTCGGGGATGATCAGCCCGAAGAGGCCGAACTCCTTGAGCTCGTCGATGAACTCCGCGGGGAGCTCGCCCGCGACGTCCCACTTGCGGAAGTCTTCGTCGCGGCTCTCGAGCAGCGAGTCGATCGAGTCGACCACCGCGCTCAAGACCTCGGCCTGGGCCGGGTCGAGGGTCGGGAACGGGAAGAGCACGTCTTGCTCGATCCGGCCGCCGCAGAGCGAGCGCATGAAGCTGATGCTGGTGTCGGTCATGGAGCCTCCCAGGCGCCGAGCTTACTTCAGCCTGGCGCCGCGCGCTTCGCTGGGCGCAGGAGCGGCGCGGCGCCCTCGCTCGGGGTAGCCTGTGCGGCGTGAGCGACGAACACGAGCTGGCGGAGACGGCGGAGGCCCTGCGCGCGCGCATGCTGGCCGGCGAGCTGCCGCGCGTGCGCCTGGAGCTGGCCGCCGCGCTGGGTCACCACCCGAGCCACCGCGCGCTTGGGCGCAAGGACCCCGAGGCCCCCGGGCCCTGGGACACGCCCGCGGCGGAGTC
>JAGQRJ010000248.1 GCA_020425635.1 Planctomycetota bacterium
TCGACCTCGCGCAGGAGCGCGGGCACCTCCCGCTTGGCCATGGAGAGCTGCGGCCGCGGCGGGGCGCTGGCCCCGGGCGGGACGACGAAGCGCTGGGCGTGGAGGTAGTCGACGATCGGCCCGTAGTTGCAGGGCGAGAGCATGGGCTGACGCATGAAGAAGCCCAGCACCTCGCGCCAAAAGGGCTCCTGCGCCGCGGGGAGGTCTCCCCCCAGGCGGGTGCCGAGGAGCGCGCGGGCGACGTAGGGGCGGGCCCCCTGGCCCAGCGCCCAGCCGAAGCGCAACGCCTGCGCCACGCTCATGCCCTCGGGAGCCTGCAGCACCCAGTGCGCCATGCGCTTGGTCAGGGGGAAGGGGAGGCCGGGCACCCGGCGCAGGCTCTCGCCGCGCCCGAGGCGCACGAACCAGTCCTGGTGCGTCGCGTCACCGCTCGTCCAGGCCTGATCGAAGAGCGCCGGGACCGGGTAGCGCGCGAGCAGGTGGCGCAGCAGCGCGCTGAAGCGCCGACCGGCGTTCCGGGTCCGGCAGCGGAAGGCCTCGGGCGCGCGCAGCCAGTCGCGGCGCACGCCGATCAAGCCCTGCAGCGCGACCCGATACCCGGGGTCGTCGGCGAGCAGCTCGAGGGACACCCGCGCCAAACGCGCGGCCGCCGCAGCACAGGCAGAGCTCTGGCGCCGCGCGTCGGCGATCAACGCGGCCACGTGACGCAGCGGCGAGTGCGCAGGGAGGTCCCCCACCCCGAGCCGACCCCCGACGAGCGCCTGGATCGTGCGCGCTGGGTTGCGCGTGTTGCGCCGCGCCCGAGCCAGGACCTCGCACACGGGCTCTTGCACCGCAGGCGGCGCCTCGGACGCAAGCGCCCGCGCGCGCCGCGCGCGCAGGCGCTTGCGCTTGGCCTTGTTCGAGCGAGGCGTGAGCGCGGTCGGGTCGTTGTGCTTCGGCTTGGCCATGGGTCGTCTCGGCGGAGTGGACTCCGCGCGAGACGCCCGCTGTCATGGCCCCCGCGGGCGGCCGCTACCCGCGCCGAGGCTCGGGCTGCAGGGGCAAGTCGCGCAGCCGCTGCCCGCAGGCGGCGAAGATCGCGTTCGCCAGCGCGGGCGCGATCGGCGGGACGCCCGGCTCCCCCGCGCCGCCGGGCAGCGCGTCGCTCTCCACGAGCTCGACGTGGATCTCCGGGGCCTCGTGGATTCGCTGCACGGCGTAGTCGTGGAAGTTGCTCTGAACCACGCGCCCCTGCTCCACGGAGATCTCCCCGTGCAGGGCCAGGCTCAGGCCGAACACGATCGAGCCCTCCATTTGAGCCCGCACGCGGTCGGGGTTGATCACCAACCCCAGGTCGACCACGAGGTCGACGCGAGGCACGCGCACCCGGCCGCGGTCGTCGACCGCGGCCTCGACCACCGCCGCCACGTAGGCGTGGAAGCTGCGGTGCGCGGCGATCCCCAGGCCATGGCCGGCCGGCAGCTCGCGCCCCCAGGCGCGGGCCTTGACCCGCTCGACCACCCCGCGCAGGCGACCGAGGTCGATCGGGTAGTCGGCGAGGGGCTTGTTGTAGTTGGGGTAGTTCACCCCCGCGCCCAGCTCGAGCTCGCGCGGCTCACCCAGCGACTGCAGCAAGAACTCCGCGGGGTCGGCCCCGGCCGCGTGGGCCGCCTCGTCGAGGAACGACGACGCCCCGAACACGTGCCAAATGTTGCACACCGAGCGCAGCCAACCGATCCGCACGTGGGCGGGCGCGGGGCAGCTCTCGATCCGCAGGTTCGGCACCGCGTAGGGCAGGTCGGTGGCGCCCAGCATGTGCTCGAAGGGAGCGGGCTGGGTCGACCCCGCGGCGAAGGTCGAGGTGATCGGCGAGAAGGCCGAGCGCTGCTGCCAACTCACGAGCCGCCCGCCCTCGTCGAGGCCACCCTCGAAACGCATGGCCGCGGGCGCGTGGTAGTAGTCGTGACGCAGGTCGTCCTCGCGGGTCCACACCACCTGCGCGGGCGCGCCGATCGCGCGGGAGACGAGGGCGGCCTCGGCGACGTAGTCGGGCTTGGACTTGCGCCCGAACCCGCCGCCGAGCAGGGTCACGTGCACCGTGACCTGCTCCTTGGGGAGCCCGAGGGCCGCAGCGACGGTGTCCTGGGCGGCCTGCGGGTTCTGGGTCGGGGCCCAGGCCTCGCAGCCCGCCTCGGTCACGTGGGCCAGGGCGCAGGGCGGCTCCATGGGGGCGTGAGCGAGGAGCGGGGTCGTGTATTCCGCGGCGAAGGTCTTCGCCGCGGCGGCGCGCCCCTCGGCCACGTCGCCGGCCTCGCGGAGCACCTGGCCCGGCGCGCGCACGGCCTCGAGCAGCTGCTCGCGGAAGGCCTGCGAGTCGTAGCCGTCGTTGGGGCTCTCGCCCCAGGTGACCTTCAGCTTCCGCCGGCCCTGGATCGCGGCCCAGGTCGAGCTCGCCACCACGGCCACACCGCCCAGCGCCTGGAACAGGTGCGGAGGCTTGAAGCCCGGGAGCTCGACCACGCGCTCGACGCCGGGGACCTCCAGCGTCGCCGTGGCGTCGTAGCGCACCAGGGGCGCGCCGAGCACGGGCGCCCGAGCCACGGTCACGAACTTCATGCCGGTCAGGCGCACGTCAGCGCCGAAGGTGGCCTCCCCGCGGGCGATCGTGGCCGCGTCCTGCGTGGGGAAGCCCTTGCCGACGTAGCGCCACTCCGACCTCGGCTTCAGGCGCAGGGCGCCCTTGTCCGGCGCCTGCAAGGTGGCGGCGACCGCCACGAGCGCGCCGAAGCCGAGCGAGCGCTCGCTCGCCGCGTGGTGCACCGCGTGCTCGCGCGCCCGGCACTCGCCGACGGGCACCCCCCAGGTCTGCGCGGCGGCCTGCTCGAGCATGTGCCGCGCGGTGGCGCCGACCTCGCGCATGGTCTCGTAGAAGTTCACGATCGAGCACGAGCCGTCGGTGTTCTGCGAGCCATAGCGCGCGTCGCCGGGCGCCTGCTCGATCACGACCTGCCCCAGGTCGGCCTCGAGCTCGTCGGCGAGGACGGCGGGCAGGCAGGTGCGGATCCCGGTGCCCATTTCCGAGCGGTGCGCCACGATCGTGACCGCGCCGTCGGGCGCGATCGCCAGCCACAGGCTCGCGCGCCACGCCTCCGCGGCCGGCCCCTCCTGGGCGAAGAGCTCGACCGGGCCCAGGAGCGGGGCGCCGAGCACGAGGGCGCCGCCGCCGAGCAGGCCCCGCAAGAAGCCTCTGCGGGTGGTCTTCACTTGCCACCTCCAGCAGCGCGGTGGATCGCCGCGCGGATCCGCGGGTAGGTCCCGCAGCGGCAGAGGTTGCCGGCCATGGCCGCGTCTATGTCGTCGTCGGTCGGCTTGGGGATCGCCTCGAGCAGGCAGGCCGCGCTCATGAGCTGACCCGCCTGGCAGTAGCCGCACTGCGCGACGCCGAGCTCGACCCAGGCCTCCTGCAGCGGGTGGCTCCCGTCGGGAGAGAGCCCCTCGATCGTGGTCACCTCGCGCTCGCCGACCTGACCCACCGGCAGCACGCACGAACGCGTCGCCTGCCCGTCGACGTGCACCGTGCACGCGCCGCACTGGGCCATGCCGCAGCCAAACTTGGTCCCGGTCAGGCCCACCTCGTCGCGCAGCACCCACAAGAGCGGGGTCTCGGGGTCGAGGGAGGGGAGGTCCCGGACCTCGCCGTTGATCGTGAGCTTCACTTGGAACCCTCCTCGGGGATCGGAGCCTCGGCCGCGACCCAAGCCTTGAACGCCGCCACGAACTCCTCGCGCGCGACCGGGACCGGCGCGCGCCCCGGCCCTGGGGCCCAACCCCAGCCCACCAGGGCGTCGTCGCGCACGTGGGCGACGAGCTCCTCGAAGGTCATGTGGGTCTGCTCAGGGTCGCTGAGCTGCAACGCGAGTTCGCGGGGGCTGCGCCCCTCGAAGGCTTGAGCCTTGGGCGCCAGTCGCCAGACCGGGCTCCCCGGCGGCAGGTGCGGCGAGTCGTGGTTCGCCTGCTGGTGGCAGGTCGTGCAGCGCATGCCCACGCGCCCGCGATCGTCGGGCCCACGCTGGACGTTGAGCGCGTGGGACCGGCTGTCGTCGAACTGCAGCGGCCTGTCGCCGGCCGGGTGGCAGTTCATGCAGCGCGGGTGCGTCAGCACGGCGTAGACGGTGTCGAAGGCCTGCAGCCCCGCCGGGGCGCCGCCCGCGACCGCGACCGGCTCGACCTCGGGGTCGGGCTGCGGGTCAGGCTCGCTGCAGCCCAGCAGCGCGGTCCCCAGCGCGAGGGCGGCGAGCCCTCGAAGCGTTCGAGTCAAAGCGGTCCTCCCCGGGTGTCCCGAGGCAACGTCTTAACACGGTCTGCGGGGAGGCGAGAGGCTGACCTTCAGGCTAACGCCTGGGCGACTGGGCACGTCTCACCGCTTCGTGGTGAGAAGTGCGGGCTAGCCCGCAAACTCACCACGAAGGGGTGAGCTTGCGGGGTAGCCGCCTGCGAAGCAGGCGGGCTGCGCCGGAGCGA
>JAGQRJ010000249.1 GCA_020425635.1 Planctomycetota bacterium
GCCCGACCACGACCCGCGCCAGGCGCTGCTCGAGGTCCTCGCGCGAGCTCGCCAGGGCCAGCACGGCCATGACCTCGCTGGCGGCGGTAATGTCGAACCCGGTCTCGCGGGTGACCCCGTTCTTGCGACCCCCGAGCCCGATCACCACGTTGCGCAGCGCGCGGTCGTTCATGTCCATGACCCGGCGCCAGGTGACCGCGCAGGGGTCGAGGTCGGTGCTGCGGAAGTGCAGCGCGTTGTCGACGAGGGCGGCGAGCAGGTTGTTGGCGCTCTCGACCGCGCCGATATCCCCGGTGAGCTGGAGGTTGATCGTGTCGGCCGGCTCGACCTGGGCCGCGCCGCCGCCGGTGCCGCCGCCCTTCATGCCGAACACCGGGCCCAGCGAGGGCTCGCGCAGGCACACCGCCGCGCGCCGGCCGAGGGCGCGCAGGCCCATGGAGAGCCCGACCGAGACGGTCGTCTTGCCGATCCCGGCGCGGTCGGGCGACATGGCCGAGACGAGGATCAGGCGCCCGGCGCCGCGGGCGGGGCGCTCGAGGGCCGAGAGCTCGACCTTGGCGACGCCGCGCCCGAAGGGGATCAAGTCTGCGGGAGAGAGGCCGAGCTCGTCGGCGACGTCGCGAATCGGGCGGGTGCTCACCCTGGGAGTCTACGCTCCGCGAGGCCGGTCAAACCAGCGCTGCGAGCTGCCCCGCGTCGAAGGCGCGCAGCTCGCGCCAGTCGCGGTCGCGGACCACCTGCACCCAGTCGGGGTTGGCGATCAGCGCGCGGCCGACCGCGAGCAGGTCGGCCTCGCCGCGCTCGAGCAGGGCCAGCGCGGGGCCGGGGTCGCGGACCACGTCGCGCTCCTCGCCGTAGGCGCGGTCCATGGTCAAGGTCACCGAGACCTTGCCCACCGCGATCACCGGGAGCCCCGAGAGCTCGCGCGCCCAGCCCGCCAGGGTCTTGGGCCCCGCGTCGGGGAAGCCCGGCGCGGTGGCGTCGCGGGTGCTCACGTGCAGCAGGTCGACGCCCGCGTCCTTCAGCGCGTTGACCCAGGCGCCGAGCTCGTCGGGGGTCCGCCACTTGACCTCGGCGTAGTCGGCGAGCTGCCATTGGCTGAAGCGGTAGATCACGGGGAAGTCGGGTCCCACCGCGGCGCGCACCGCGCGCGCGACCTCGAGCGGGAAGCGCATGCGCGCGCTGAAGCTGCCGCCGTAGGCGTCGCTGCGCTGGTTGGTGGCGGGGCTCAGGAACGAGTCGAGGAGGTAGCCGTGGGCGCCGTGGACCTCGAGCGCGTCGCAGCCGATCGCGCGCGCCGCGGCCGCGGCGCTCGCGTAGGCCGCCAGCACCTGGGCGAAGTCGTCGGCCTCCATGGCGCGCACGGCGCGGGCGGGGCGATCCCCGCGGGCGGCGACCTCGCCCGGGCTGGGCCCGATCGGGTCGGCCGACATGCGCCCGCAGTGCCAGAGCTGGGGCGCGAAGGCCCCGCCCTCGGCGTGCACGGCCTCGACCACCGCGCGCCAGGCCGCGTGCTGCGCCGCGGTCTCGAAGCGCGGCACGCTCAGCGTGTCGTAGGCGTGCAGCGAGTCGATCCCCGTGCCCTCGCTCACGATCAAGCCGACCTCGTGCCGCGCGCGCCGGGCGTAGTAGGCGCGGATCGCCTCGGTGGCGAGGCCGTCCTCGCCCGCCATGCGGCGGGTCATGGGGGCCATGACGATTCGGTTGCGCAGCGCGAGGGCGCCGAAGCGCGCGGGCTGAAAGGCGAGGGGGGTGCTCATGCGCCCGAGCCTAGCCGAAGCGCGGCCCGGGGAAAGGCGCGGCGCTACCGACGACGGCGCGCGAAGCGATAGAGCTTGGCCTCGGCAGGTGTCGTGACCCACACGCCGCCCCAGGCCTCGTCCCAGCAGAGCTTGCCGCTGCCCGCCGACCAGAGGAGCTCCGTGCACAGCGACTCCATGCTAGAGGCGTCGCGGACCTCGAGCGTTGCAGCCGAGGTGCCGTGCTCGGCGGCGAGGGAGATCACCCACCCCCGGACACGGAGCAGATCGCGGTAGGGCGCGGCGGCGGTCGTGCCCTGCAGGAGCACCACGCGGCGGAGACCAAGCTCGGTGGGGTCCGCTGCGTCGAGGGTGCGGGTCTCCCGCACGCCGAAGAGGAGCCTGCCGTCAGCAGCCTCGGCGAGCCCCTGAGCCGTGCCCGGGACGTCGACGCTCCAAACCAGCGCTCCACTCTGGGCGTCGTAGCCCCCGACGAAGCCGCCGAGGCGACCGCCGCCGTTGCCGCAGAGCGCGACCTGGCCGCGCGCGGGGAGGCTCACCGCGCCGCGCACCCAGGCCACGGGCACCTCGAGGGCGAGCTCTCCGGTCAGCGCGCCGCTGGGGTCGACGGTCAGGATCCGCACTTCAGCCTCCGCCACCACGAGGAGTCGGGTCGCGTCGCCCTCGCGCCATGCGCGCAGCGCGGCGCCGCGTCGGGTCAGCCCGGGCGCGCTCCACACCTCGCGCAGCGTCCCGCGCTCGAGCGCGGCGACGTGAACGACGCCGTCGGCGGCGTAATAGATCCAGGGCGTGTTCTTCACGCTCGCCACCTCGACCGCGGACCCTCGGAGCTCGATTCGCGCGTGCGCCTCGAAGCCGGCGTCGCCTCGCCGCGGATAGCGCAGCACGTAGCCTGGCCCGCCGACCCACACCGCCTCGTCGCAGGCGGTCAGCGAGTGGGTCCCTTCGTGCGGAAACGTCAGCTCCACGCTGGCCTCGAGCGCGGGGGAGAGCGCGGGCTCGGGGGTCGTCGGCTGCGGAGCGCGTGGCTCCCCAGCGTCGGTGTCGGGGGGGCGAGCGTCGGTCGCGGGCGCGTCGGGTTGCGGCGGCCCAGGGCCCTGGTCGGCTCGCAGCGCGAGCGCGGCGCCGGCCGCTCCGAGGACGATCACGAGCGCCAGGCACGCGGCCAGCCAGGCCCGAGAGGGCGAGGGCTGTCCGGCGCCGCGCGCCTCCGCCAGCGCCCCGCGGAAGGCCGCGGCGTCGGGGTAGCGCTGTTCGGGGTCGGGCTCGAGGGCGCGTCGGCACACCGCCACCAGCGCCGGAGGCGCGTCGGGGACGAGGCGCGCGAGCGAGGGGGGCTGCGCGCGCGCGACCCGCGAGAGGACCTCGGTCACGCTCGCGCCGTCGAAGGGCCAGCGGTCGGCGATCGCCAGGTAGAGCAGCACCCCCAGCGCCCACACGTCGACGGGCGGTCCCAAGCGCTTGCGCTCGCCCAGGATCTGCTCCGGCGCCATGGAGCGCACGCTGCCGAGCAGGGCGCCGGTCTGAGTCAGGCGCTCGGTGTCGGCGGAGAGCAGCGCGATCCCGAAGTCGTTGACGAACGCGCGCCCTTCGCCGTCGACGAGCACGTTCTCCGGGTTGAGGTCGCGGTGCACGATCCCCGCGGCATGGGCGTGGGCCACGGCCCCGGCGACCTGGAGCAAGAGCTCGATCCGCGCCGGGAGAGCCAGGGTGCGCCAGGCGTCGGTGAGGCTGCGCGCGCCCTCGACCAGGCGAAACACGAGGCAGGGGCGGCCGTCGAGGACCCCCGCCCCGAGCAGGGGCACGACCCCGACGTGGGAGAGCGCGGCGACCGTCTGCCCCTCGCGCAGGAAGCGCTGCCGGCGGGCTTCGCTGAGCTGGCCGTCGAGCACCTTGAGCGCGACGTCGCGGCCGAGCTGGGGGTCGTGGGCGCGGTAGACCGTCGCCATGCCGCCGCGCCCGAGGGTGCCGCGCAGCTCGTAGGGGTGCGCCGCGCCGCCGTCGAGCGCCTGGACCTGCACCAGCCGTCTGCTGCCCGGGTCGTCCACCAGCGGCAGCCTAGCACGTAGCTGCGAGCCCCTGCCGCGGGGCCCTGAGGGGTGGGGATCGGCTAGCGGGGGAGCGCTTCGTTCGCGGCGAGGACCGCGCGCGCGACGAAGACCACGACCCCGGCGACGAGCGCGAGGATCAAGAGCCCGAAGCCGATCCCGCCCGGGAGGTCGCTCCGCGTGAGCGGCGCGGTCTCGGGGTAGCGCCGCAGGTCCGCGGCGCGGGCCTGCTCGACCCGCGCGGGCCCCTGCTCCGCTGGGATCCAGCGCAGGCGGTCGTAGTCCCCGTGGTCGGGGTCGACCCCCCACGCCCGCTCCAGGTAGTCCCCCGAGGCGTGGCGGTAGATCGCGAGGCGGTCCGCGCCGCCCGGACCCGCGTGGTCGTGGCTGTAGACCTCCGTGGCCTGGGTGAGGTCGTCGAGGCTTGGAGCCGGTCTCGCGTCGTCGTGCACCTCGCGAGTCTACTCGCTCGGGGCGTCACCTCGCGCCACCTCGCGCGGTCCGTCACTGGCCTGAGCGCGGGAGCCGCTTCGAGAGGGAGCCCGAGTCAGCCGGTGAGTCGGGCCGTGGGGTGCTCCGCTGGCGTTTGAGCGCGGGCCGGCCGCTTGCCAGAATGCTGCATGAGCACAGCGAACCTCGTGGTGACCGTGATCGGCGCCGACCGTCCTGGCCTCGTGGAGGCCCTCTCCGCCTGCGCCACGACCCACGGCGCCAACTGGGAGGCGAGCCGGCTCGTCCGACTCGCCGGGCGCTTCGCGGGCGTGGTCCTGGTGCAGGTCGACGAAGACCGCGCCGAGGCCCTCGAGCGCGAGCTGGGCGAGCTCGCGGGGCGGGGCCTCAAGGTCCACGTCGATCGGGGCCCCGGGGGGCCCGAGGCGCCGCGCGCCGGGCGTCCGCTGCGGGTGGAGGTCGTGGGCAACGACCGCCAGGGGATCGTGACCCGGGTCGCGAGCGCCCTGGTCGCGCTGAAGGTCAACGTCGAGGAGCTGGAGAGCGCGGTCGAGGTCGCGCCCATGGCGGGCGAGCAGCTGTTCCGCCTCAAGGCGACGCTCCTGGTGCCGGCCGAGGTGGGCGACGAGCTGATCCGCGCCTCGCTGGAGGGGATCGGGGGCGACCTCATGGTCGACCTGCTCTCGGTGGCCGGCTGAGCCTGCGCTCGAAGGCTCGACCTGGCCCTTGCTCGCCGAGCCGGGCCGGCGGACGATCCAGTCCATGAGCGACCTCACGATCTACGGCTTCGAGACCTCCAACAACATGAAGGTGCGGGTGGCCCTCGGGCTCAAGGGGATCCCCTACCGCTTTCGCACGATCGACCCGGCCGACCGCGAGGAGGTGCTGGGGCTCTCGCGGCAGCGCCTGACGCCGGTGCTCCAGCACGGCGACGTCGTGCTCAGCGACTCGGCCGCGATCCTGCGCTACCTCGACGCGAACTTCGCGGGGCCCGGGCTCTACGGCAGCAGCGTGAAGGAGCAGTGGGAGGTCGACGACTGGGAGCTCTTCGCGCGCAGCGAGCTCGCGGGGCCCATGCTGCAGGTCGTGCACAACCGGGTGCAGGGCACGCCCCTCGACGCGGCCGCCGAGGCGCGCTGCGCGGAGGCCTTCGCCGCGGCCTGCGGCAAGCTCGCCGCGGGCCTGGCCGGGCGGGAGTGGCTGGTCGGCGAGCGGATCACGGCCGCCGACGTCACCGCCGCCCCGGTCATGCACCGGATCCGCGCGTCGAAGCTCCTGCCTTGGCCCGACGCGGCGAAGCCCCTGGAGGGGTGGATCGACAAGGTCATGGCCTACGACGGCGTGGGGCGCCTCGCCGACTGAGCTCGCCCCTGGGGTGGGCTCCGTCCCGTAGGCTAGCGGCCTGGAGGAACCAATGAGCGACCCGACCAAGACCGACTACGTCCAGCTGCGGAAGAACCTCGACACCAAGGCGGGCCACCTGCACAAGGAGGTCGCGGCCATGAAGGGCTTCGCGGCCTTTCACCAGGCAGCCCTCTCCGAGGGCGCCCTCGACAAGAAGACCAAGGAGCTGATCTGCGTCGCGGTCGGGATCACCTCGCGCTGCCAGGGCTGTATCGCCTACCACGTGCGCGGCGCGATCCTCGCCGGCGCCAGCCGGGAAGAGGTCCTGGACGCGATCGGGGTCGCCATGTTCATGGGTGGTGGGCCGGCCATGATCTACGCCACCGAGGCCCACGAGGCCCTCGAGCAGCACTGGGCGGCCGAGAAGGGCTAGCCCGCAAAGCTCACCACGAAGTGGTGAGTTTGCGGGGTAGCCGCCTGCGAAGCAGGCGGCTACCCCGGAGCGAGTCGGCGGCTCTGCTGCCGCGAGCGAGGCGCAAGCGACCGTGTGTACCCGGCCGCAGGCCGGGTCTCACTGTCTTGAACAACACTGCTGGCCGCACTTCGAATCCACGAGCGGAGCGAGTGGTGAGAAGTGCGGGC
>JAGQRJ010000250.1 GCA_020425635.1 Planctomycetota bacterium
CGCCGGTCGGCGAGGGCCGCTCGGCGTTCTGCCCGCCCTGCTTCACGGTCCGCGGGCGAGCCTGGCTCGCCGACGACGACGAATAGCCGGGCGGGTCGGGCCATGCGCGAGATCACGGCGAACGGACTCACGGTGCAGGTGTGCGGCGGCCCCGACGGCGAAGGCGGGGGCGACGGCCCCCTGGTCGTGCTGCTCCACGGCTACGGCGCGCCCGGAGACGACCTCGTGCCCTTCGGGCGCTACCTCGGCTCACGGCTGGGCGAGCACGTGCGCTGCGCGTTCCCCGCGGCGCCGCGCGAGCTCATGGGGGGCTTCATGCCCATGCGCATGTGGTGGCCGATCGACGGCGCCGCGCTCGAGGCCGCGATCGCCGCGGGGACCCACCGCGACCGCTCGGACCACGTGCCCCCGGAGCTCGGAGAGGTCCGCGAGCAGTTCCGCGGCGCGCTGCTCGAGCTGCAGGCGACCCTGGGCGCGACCCCGGAGCAGACGGTCCTCGGCGGCTTCTCCCAGGGCTCCATGGTCAGCTGCGACGCGCTCGCCCACGGCGCGCCGATCCGCGCCCTGGTGGTCCTCTCGGGGACGACCCTCGCGCTCCAGGAGTGGGTCCCGGGCTTCGCGCAGCGCGCCGGGGTCCCGGTGTTCCAGAGCCACGGGACGCAAGACCCGCTGCTGAGCTTCGCCCACGCCGAGACCCTGCGCGACCTGTTCACCCAGGCGGGGCTGCCCGTGACCTGGGTCCCCTTCGCGGGCCAGCACGAGATCCCGCCCCTGGTCCTCGCCCAGCTCTGCGAGTTCCTCCGCGGGGTGTTCGCCGCGGGGTGATCACCCCTCGGCGGCGGGCCCCTCGTCCTCGAGCTCGGGGTCGGGCGCGGGCTCGAACACCGCGTCGTGCTCGGCGCGCTTGAGCACCTTCGCCTGGACGCCTTCGATCAGCGGCTTGTGCAGGTCGAAGGTCTTGAGGTAGGTCCCGAGGCCCTTGAGCAAGCGGTTCGTGGGCACGGGGGTGTAGCCCGCCCCGGCCACCTCGTAGGCCCAGTCGACGAGGGTCTCCGCCAGGCCCTCGTCGAGCTGCCACACCAGCTCGAAGTCAGGCTCGGGCTGCGCCTCGAGGGGCGGGATCAACGAGCAGAAGGCCTTCACCGCCTCGTCGAAGCGGCCCTCCTGGCGGTGCACGTGGGCGAGGAGCATGACCGCGTCGTGATCCTCGGGGTTCGCCTCGCGGGCGGCCTCGAAGCACGCCCGGGCGCGGACGAAGTCGCCGCGGCGGATCGCCGACAGCCCTTTGCCCACCTGGGTCGAGGGCGTCCAGGCGTCGTCGGCCTCGGCCGCGTGGTCGTGGGAGTCGTGGGTCACCCGGCACCTCTCCGCGCCGACGGAGACGCCGGCGCCCAGGGAGTATAGGCTGTCGGCCAGCATGCCAGCACCACCCCGTTCCACGTCGCCGTCGCGGCGCCCTCGCGGGCGCCGGCTGGCGACGTGCGGCGCGCTGGGCCTCGCCTGGTTGCTGCTCGTCAACTGCAGCGGCAGCGGCGAGCTGCGCCACGACCCGCTGCGAGCGGTGACCGCCCCGCTCTCCTCCGACGCGCACCTCGCGCTCGCCGCCCGCTACGCGCCGTGGATCTACCACGAGGTGCACCCCGACTACGGTCGCCAGGACCTGCCGACGCGGGTCGACTTCGACGGCGACCTGCTCGGCGCCAACAACTGGGACCACCTCGCGGACTTCGAGCTCCCGCCCACCGTCTACTACGCCGTGCTCGAGACCGAGACCCACTGGTTCCTGAGCTACCACCTGTTCCACCCGCGCGACTGGTCGTACCTCCGGATCGGCTTCAACGAGACCCACGAGAACGACGGCGAGAACCTGCAGGTCGTGGTCTCCAAGGCCAGCGGGCGCCCGGTGCTGCTCTTCACCCAGGCGCACTTCTTCGGCGCGGTCCACGCCGACCCCGACGCGGGGTTTCGCGCGGGGGAGGAGTCGCTGCGCGCGCCGCTCCTGACCCTCGACGCGCGGGGCGTGCCCTCGCCCGCGGGCACCCACGCGGGCGTCTTCGTGGAGGGCTACGGCCACGGGATCTACGGCGCCCTCGACCCCTCCCTCGAGCTCGAGGTCGGGGCAGACGGGTCGCCGCGCTTTCCCGGGGCAGGCCTGGTGTTCCGCCCGGCCGCGCCGGGCGAGGCGGTGGCCGAGCCGGATCCGAGCGCGTCGGGCGCGGTGGTCCCGTATCGGCTGGCGTCGACCGAGGCCACGCTCTGGCCGGGCCTGGCCGACGGCTCGCTGATCGGGGAGGGCGGGCTGCTCGACGGCCCCTCGCGGCTGGAGCGGGAGGTGATCCAGCTCGACGTCCCGCGCTTCTACGAGGCCGACCGCTTCAGCGGGCTCTTCGGCTCCGACCGCGGGATCTCTCCCTTCGCCGTGTGCTTCAGCTTCTGGAGCGACCAGATCGGCGCGCTCTACTTCGACCCCGCCAACCGCTACCCCGAGGTGCTCGGCGTGCCCGAGCCCTGGTCGCGGACCTACGTCGCCTACCCCTACCGCTCGCCTAGCGCACCCCGCTGAGCGAGAAGCTCCCCGCGGCGTGGCGGCGCGGGGTCGCGCCCCCGAAGCGCAGGCGCGCAGAGCCGCGCTCGCGGTCGACCGAGACGTCCACGTTCTCGAGCGCGCCGTAGGCGGTGGAGGCGGCGAGCGGCGGCGCTCCGTCGGCGCGCGGCGGCTCGAGCACGAGCTCCCAGGGCGGAACCTGGGCGGCGACGTTCGGGCCCCCGGTGAGCTCGATCCAGCTCCCGACCGCGGGCTGGAGCGTCGCCCCCGGGGGAAAGCGCAGCTCGCCTGCGTCGAACACGTCGCCGCTCGCCTCGTGCGCGAGGGTGAAGCCGTACCACACCCCCTGCGCGTCCCCGCGTCGCCACTCCAGGCGCGCGAGGTAGGTGCCCGCCGCCCAGGCGAAGGCGTTGGCCACGCCCAGGGAGGCGCCCGCCGGGTCCGGGGGGAGGGACCAGCCGCCCGCCGCGGGGCGCGCGTCCGCGGCCGTCGCCGACCCCGAGCGGGAGAACTGCGCCGCGCGAGGTCGGGCGCGCGAACGAGACGCGAAGCCCAGGCAGAGCTCCGCCGGAGACGCTCCCCCAGGGGCGACGACCCGCACCTCGGCCAGGGTCACCCGCAGGCCGTCCCGCGGGTAGTCCTCGGGGATCGTGAAGCGCAGCTCCAGCGTCCGGATCGGCGCCTCGCCGGCGAAGGTCCACCACACGTAGCCCAACCGCTGGGGGACGCTGAAGGTCGCCACCGGCGCGACCTCCGCCCGCGGCGCAGGGGCCTCGGGCGCCTCGCCGGCGCAGCCGCCTAGGCCCAGGGCGAGGGACAAAGGGGCCGCGAGTGCAAAGGTCCTGTTCATGCCTCCAAGGTAGCGGCAGGGGACGGGAGTCAAGGGACCCAGCGCGGTCCCTCCTCTCCGGGCCGCGCCTCGCGCCCGCAGGGCCGCGTCAGCGGCCGGTCATGCTGGCGCGCAGCGCGCGCACCCGCTCTGGCTCTGCCACCCCGAGCTCGAGCGCGCGGTCCAGGTCGGCGAGCGCGCGCTCGAGCTCTCCCTTGTTGCGGTAGGCGACCGCCCGCAGGACGAGGGCCTCCCCGTAGCCCGGGGCGAGCTCCAGCGCGTGGTCCAGGTCGGCGAGCGCACCGGCGTCGTCGCCGAGGCTGCCCTTGGCAACCGCGCGCGCGAGGAAGACGCGCGCGTTGCGCGGGTCGACGGCGGCGGCGCGCTCGAGGACCTCGAGCGCCTCCGGGTAGCGCTGGAGCCCGGCGAGCGCATTGCCCTGGCCGACGAGAGCCTCTGGCTGGTCGGGCAGGGCGCGCAGGACGCGCAGGTAGTCCTGCAGCGCCTCCGGGTAGCGGCGCAGCTCGCCGAGGGCGTGCCCGCGGACCAGGAGGCGCGCCGGGTCGTTGGGGGACAGGGCGACCAGGCGTTGGGCGACCTCGAGCGCCTCCTCGCAGCGCCCGAGTCGGCGCAGGAGGTCGGAGTAGTCACCGAGCACCAAGGGCTCGTCCGGGCTCAACTGCAGTGCGCGCTCGTAGTCGGCCAGCGCACCGGCGAGGTCTCCCAGGCGCTGGCGGACCCCGGCGCGCGAGCAGAAGACCCCCGCGCCGAGGGGGTTCAGGCGCAGGGCCTGGGTGTAGTCGTCGAGCGCCCGGGCGTCGTCCCCGCGGTGCTCCCAGAGCGCCCCGCGCGAGGCGTAGGCCTTCGACGACTTGGGGTCGAGCGCGAGCGCCCGGTCGAAGTCCCGCAGGGCGTCGTCCTCGCGTCCTTCCCGCGAGGCGAGGAAACCCCGGTTGCACAGGGTCTCCGCGTCGTTGGGCTCGAGCGCGAGGGCGCGGTCGAAGGACCGCTGCGCGTCCTGCGCCCGGTTGAGCTGGATCTCCACGACCCCGCGTCGGGCGAAGACCTCGGCGCGCTCCGGCGCGAGCTCCTGAGCCCGGTCGAGGAGGGCGAGGGCTCGCTCGTAGCGACCGGCGTCCTCCGCGGCGACGCTCGCCCGCAGCAGCGCCTCGAGGTCGTCCGGATCGACCGCGGCGTCTCCCTCCAGCTTCGCCCGCGCGAGGGCGATCAGCTCGCGAATCTTCGCCGCTTCCCGGGCGGGGAGCCCGAGCTGCAGCGCGCGCTCGAACTCGTCGATCGCCTCGGCGAAGCGCCTCAGGCCCGCATAGATCGCGCCCCGCTCCTTGCGGTGCGAGGCGTTGTCGGGCGCGAGCTGCACCGCCCGGTCGTAGTCGCCGAGCGCCTCTGCGAAGCGGCCCAACGACGAGATCGCCGCGCCGCGGGTCGCCCAGGCGGCGTCCAGCCCTGGGTCCAGCTCGAGCGCCCGACCCAGGTCGGCGATCGCCTCGTGCTGGCGGTCGACGAGCTGAAGGAGCGAACCGCGCCCGGCGTAGAGGCGGGCGTTGGTTGGGTCCAGGGCGATCGCCTCGTTCAGGTCCGCGAGCGCCTCCTCGTAGCGCCCCCCGACCTGGAGCGCATGCGCGCGCTGCAAGAGGGCGTCGACGCAGCTGGGGTCGCAGGCGAGGGCCCGGTCGAAGTCTGCGAGGGCTTCGTCGAGGTCGC
>JAGQRJ010000033.1 GCA_020425635.1 Planctomycetota bacterium
CGAGGGCGGACTCCTGCGCCGCCTGCGAGACGCGCTCGCGGACCTGCGCGACGAGCTCCTCGGTGTTCAACGCGCTGCGCACGGCCTCGAGCGTCTCGTCGCCCGCCTGGGCGTCGATCCGGCGCGTAATCGTGACGGCGAGGGCCTCCGCTCCGAGCAGGGCACGCACGGCCTCCAAGGTCTCTTCGTCGAGGCGGGCGTCGACCCGCTCGCGCACGCGCTGCGCGATCTGCTCGGGCTCGAGCTGCGCCAGGACCTGTTCGAGCGCCGTGGCCTGGGCGCGCTCCTCCGCGTGGACCGCGATCGAAGACGCGTCCAGCAGCTCGACGGCTTCGCCGTGGACCTCCTTGCGCACCGACTCGGTCAACGCGCTGGCGTCGAGTCCCTGCCGGACCTCGGCCAGGGTCTGCTCCCAGGCCTCGGCCTGGACCCGCTCCGTCACCGAGGCAGCCAGCGCCCCCGGCTCGATCTTCTCGAGCACGGCCTCGAGGGCTTGAGCCTGGACCTCGTCGCGAACCGCCGCCGAGACCTGGGCGCTCAAGGCCTCGACGCCGACGCTCCCCACGAGCGCCGCCCGAGCGTGCGCTTGCGCTTCGGCGCGGACCGCCTCCGCCAGCGCGCTGGCGTCGACCTCGGCCTCGACCCGCTCCAGGGTCGCCTCGCGCGCGCGGGCGACGACCGCCTCGCGCACACTCGCCGCGAGGGCCTCCGCGTCGAGCCGCCCCTCGAGCGAGGCCAAGGCGCGCTCACGCGCCTGGGCCTCGACGGCCTGGCGAACCCGCTCGCGCAGCGAGTCCACGTCGAGCTCCTGCTCGAGCTCCTTCAGCGCCGCCCCCGTCGCGCGCTGGTCGACGACCTGTCGCACCTGCTCGCGCAGCGCGTCCACGTCGAGCTGCGCCTGCAGCGCGTCCAGCGCCTCCTGGCGGACCTGCTCGCTCACGCCTTCGCGGAGGGCCCCAGCCAGGGCCTGCACGTCGAGCTGGGTGCGCACCACGCTCAAGCTCTCTTCACGCACCGTGCCCAGCACGTGCTCGCGGATCTCAGCGGCCAAGTCCGAGGCCTCGACGCGGTCACGGAGCTCCTCGAGCGCGGCCTCACGGGCGCGCGCTTCGACCTGCGCTTGAACCCTCTCGGCGAGGTGGGCCACGTTGACCCCCGCGAGGACGCCGTCCTGAGCCAGCTGGCCTGCGCGCTGCTCGACCCCGTCGGCGAGCTCCGCTGCGTCGATCAGGTCCCACACCGCGAGGGTGGTCTTGTCGGTCAACTGCTGGGCTACACCGCCGGTCACACGCTGGGTCAGCGCTGCGAGGTCGAGCCCCTCGGTCACCTGCGCGCGCACGGCCTCGACGGCCTGGGCCACGACCTCGGCCTCGACCTGCTCGCTGAGCCCCGAGACGCGCCCACGGGCGGCCTGGAGGGTCTCCGCCCCGAGCTGCTCCCGCACGGCCTGCAGGACCTCGGCGGCCAGCGCGTCGGCCTCCTGGTCGCGCTGCACCGCCGCGAGCAGGCTCGTCTGCGCCTGCTCGCGCACCGCGCTCACCACCTCGGCGGCGAGCGCGTCCAGGTCGACGCGACTGCGCAGCGCGGGGTCGAGCGCCTCACCGCCGCGCGCCGCGACGTCCTCGCGCACTTGCTGACTCAGGCGCTCGAGGTCGATCCGCTCGCGTAGCCCTGCCAGGGCGGCGTCCCCGGCCTGCCGCGCCAGGCCGTCGAGGTCGAGCTCCGCCTCGAGCTGTTCGAGGGCGCGCTCGCTGGCCCGCGCGCGCACCTCCGTGAGGTCGAGGGCCAGCTCGGCCCGGGTCGCCTGCGCCACGTCAGCCACGACCTTGCTCCGGGCCTCGGCGCTGAGCTGCTCCGGGTCCATGGCCTCTTGCACCGCCGTCAGCGCCTGGGTTCGTGCCTCCGCCGCGACGTGCTCCGAGAGCCCAGCCACCTCCACCTGCGCGAGGACGCCCTCCAGGGTGCTGGCCACGGCGCTCTCGTAGACCGAGTAGTTGATTTGACCGATCAGCTCCTCGGAGGGGACCTGCTGGATGACCTCCTCGAGGGTCTGGGTCTGGACCTGCTCCCCGACCTGGGCCCACACCTGCCCGACCAGCCCCGCGACGTCGGCTTGCTCCCGCAGGGCGTCTTGCACGCGCCCGCTGAGCTCTGCCACGGCGTGGTCGGAGGCGCGGGCGCTGAGGGACGCCACGTCGAGCTGCTCTGCCACCCGGGGCAGCGCCTCCTCCTCGGCGCGCTGCGCCACGCGCTCTCCGATCAGCGTGCCGAGCGCCTCCACGTCCAGGCGCTCCTGGACCGCGTCGAAGGCCTGACGGGCTGCTCGCTGCGCGACCTCGGCGGCGATCCCCGCGACGTCGAGCCGGGCCTCGAGCGCCTTGGTCGCCTCGGTCGTGGCGCGTTCGGAGACGGCCTTCATGAGCCCTTCGAGGTCGAGCTGCGCCCGAAACGCGACCATGGCCTGCTCGCTCGCGGTCTGGGTCACCGTCTCGAGGAACCCCTCGAGGCCTTCCTGGGTCAGGCGGCCCTCGACACGCTGCTGGATCTCCGCGCTCAG
>JAGQRJ010000251.1 GCA_020425635.1 Planctomycetota bacterium
AGAACCCCTCCAGCGCCACGCAGCCAACCAGCCAGTGCCTCGAGATCCCGAAGGAACGTCTATCGAAGAACACGTTTGACAAGAGTGGCCTCATAGAAGGGGCGAAGCTTGCCTTCGCCCGTGCCTTACTCGGTCTCGGTCTCGGTCTCGGGCTCCGTCTCGGGCACGGGCTCGGTCTCGGGCTCCTCAGCCAAGGGCCCAGGCCGCAACGCGGGCGTTGATCCAGCTGCGGGTCACCGAGCGCGCTTCGTTGCAGGCCCTCGCGGCCCGGCGCTCGGCGCGGAGGAAGTCGTCGATCAAGGAGGGCGGCTTGCTCGAGAGTCCGCGCCGGGCGGCGCGTCGGCGCAGCCACTCGGCGGGCACCTCGAGCTGCCGCTCGCTGTGGCGGGCGACGGCCTCCAGACCTCGCACCGCGAAGTAGACCGCCACGCTGGCGTCCTCGGCGCGCCGGGCTGCCTTGGACCCGGCCAGCTCGGCGACCTCGGCCAGCTCACGCTGGCAGAGCTCGGCCGCGCGCTCCGCGTCGACGAGCACTCCCCCCTGCTCCTCCGCGGGGTCCTTGCGCTCACCGAGCCAGTCCTCGACGAGGCGCAGCGCGCGGGCCGGTCGCGGGTCGGTCGCGAACGCGCTCTGCCACACGGGCAGCGCCCGCCGCGCGGCCCAGAGGCTCGAGCGCAGGCACACCGCCTCACCCCAGCGCCGGACGTCGGTCACCCAGCTGGTGTGCAAGGCCGGCGCTCCGAGGCCCACCAGGGCCCGCTCGGCGCCGGGGTGGTCGCAGCACGCGGCGAGCTCGAGCCGGACCAGGCTCAGCTCACCGCCGCGGACCCGCGCGGTCAGCCAGCGCGCCTCGTCGTCGACGCTGCCGCTCGACCGCCAGGTCCGCTCCAAATCCCGGTGCCGCCGATCCACCCCCCGAGCGTCGCCTGCGCCGGGAGGGCAGGCAAGCCCGAGCACGCCCGGCCAAGGAGCGCCTTGGCCCCGGCTCCCAGGTGGTAGGGTCGAGCGGAGGAAGGAACAAAGAGGTGCCGTATGCGCGTTCGTGACCTGCTGGCCGGGGTGCCGCTGCGCAAGATCCACCGCAACACGGTGATCGCAGAGGTCGCCGGGATCCTCGACTCGGAGGAGATCAGCGGCGCACCGCTGATCGACGACTCGGGCGAGGTCGTGGGCCTGGTCTCGAAGTCGGACATCGTCCACTTCGAGTTCATTGGCGGCGACCCCTACCAAGCGCGGGTGTGGGAGATCGGCCGCACCCGGCTGAAGACCATCGCCGAGGACGCCAAGGCCAAAGAGGCCGCTCAGCTCATGCTCATGAACCATATCCACCGCCTGCTCGTGGTCGACGCCGACGGAAGCCCGGTGGGCATGCTCACCTCCTTCGACTTCGTGCGGCACGTCGCCGAGTCCTGAGCCTGGCTGCAGCTCCCCCGCCCGTTGCGGCCCCTTGGGGGTGAGCCCGAGGAGCTTCGCTCCGAGGGCGAGGGGGCCTCGGAGAGGCCCCCTCGAAGGCGCGCGCCTGCGGCCCCTTGGGGGTGAGCCCGAGGAGCTTCGCTCCGAGGGCGAGGGGGCCTCGGAGAGGCCCCCTCGAAGG
>JAGQRJ010000252.1 GCA_020425635.1 Planctomycetota bacterium
CGCACCGACCTGCACCGGCAGTTCGGCCAGCCGGGCCTCCGCGGAGACTGGCGCCGCCACTTCCTGCTCGGCGACGCGGGCGGGATCACGGCCCACCTCCCCAACTAGCGGGAGGCGGCTAGCGCTGCTGCGCGCCGAGCTCCAGGCAGCGCGCGCGGAGGGCCGCGTAGTCCGCGGAGTCCGGCTCGATCCGCAGGGCCTGGTCGAAGGCCTCGACGGCCGAGTCGAAGCGCGCTTGGGAGGCCCGGACGAGGCCCAGGCTCGCCCAGGTCAGGGCGTCTTCGCGGCTGAGGTCGAAGGCCTGCCCGCAGGCGCGGTTGGCCTCGGCGTAGCGCTCGAGGTGGCAGAGGATCCAGGCCTGGGTGGCGTGGGAGGCGGCGCGCTGGGGGTCGAGCTCGAGCGCGCGCTCGCTGTCTCGCAGCGCGCCGGCGAAGTCGCCGAGCTTCACGCCGAGCAGCGCCCGCCCGCGGAGCGCCGAGGCGCGCGTGGGGTTGCGCGCGACGCACCCGTCGTAGTCTTCGAGGGCCCGCGCGTAGTCGCCCTGCTGGGTGTAGAGACGGGCACGCTTGGCGCGGGCCGAGACGTTGTCGGGGTTGATCTCGAGGGCGGAGCCCAGGTCGGCCAGGGCGTTGGCGAGCTGACCCAGGTCCTCGTGGATCATGCCGCGGACCTCGTAGGCCTGGCTGTAGTTCGAGTCGAGGCTGAGCGCCAGGGCGAGGTCGCCCAGCGCGTCGTCGGCGCGGCCGAGCGCGAACTTCGTGAACCCCCGGTTGACGTAGGTCGCCGGCTTGGAGGGGTCGAGCTCGATCGCGCGGTCGTAGTCGAGCAGCGCCTCGGCGTAGCGTCCCGCCTCCGTGGCGATGAACGCGCGGGTCGCGTAGGCGTCGCGGTAGCGGGGGTCGATCTCGAGCGCGCGGCTGAGCTCTTGCCTGGCCTGCTCGGGCCGCCCGGTGCGGGAGTAGAACAGCCCTCGCTGCACGTAGGCGTCGACGTAGGTCGGGTCGAGCTCGAGCGCGCGCGCGCAGTCGGCGAGCACCTGCGCCTCGTGTTGCTGCGAGTTTTCGTCGCGCACGCCCTGGGAGACGTAGGTCCCCGCCCGATCTCCGAAGGCCTGGGCGCACGTGGGGTCCAGCGCGAGGGCGCGGGTGAGGTCGGCTCGCGCTCCTTCGCAGTCTTCGTTGCGGAGCTTGAGCTTCGCCTTGTCGATCAGGGCCTGGACCGCGTTGGCGGTCGCGGCGAGGGGGTCGGCGTGCGCCGCGGGCGGGGGCGTCCCAGCCCTCCGGCGCGTCGACCCGAGCCAGAGCGCGCAGGCTCCGAGCCCGGCCAGGAGGCTCAGGCTCGCGACCCCCGGCAGCAGCCAGGCGGGCCTGGTCTGGCGCAGGGGTGCCCCGCCCCGGAGCGCGGCGCGGAAGGCCAAGGCGCTGGGGGGGCGTTCGGCGCGCTCCTTCGCCAGGCCCTGTTGGCAGAGCGCGTCGAGCCACGGCGGCAGGCCGGCCACCGCGCGGCCCGGGGTCGGCGCGGGGTCGCCGAGGACCGCGGTCAGGGTGGCGACCTGGGTCGGGCCCTTGAACGGCGGTCGCCCGGTCAGCGCGAAGTAGAGCGTGGCCGCGAGCCCGTAGACGTCGATCCGCACGTCGACCGTCTTGCTGCCTTGGATCTGCTCGGGGGCCATGTAGCTCGGCGTGCCGACGATCGCGCCGCTCTGGGTCAGCGACTCCTGGCTGAAGTCCTTGACCAGGCCGAAGTCGGCGAGCTTGGCCCCGCCCGCGCCGAGGAGCACGTTGGCGGGCTTGACGTCCCGGTGCAGGAGGCCCCGCGCGTGGGCTTCCGCCAGCCCCGCCGCCACCTCGCCCAGCACGCGCACGGCGAGCTCCCAGGGCAGCGGCCCCTCCCGCCGCACGCGCTGCTTGAGGGTCTCGCCCTCGACGTATTCGAACACGGCGTAGGGCAGCGGAGGCTCGAGGCTCAGGTCGAGGACCCGTACGAGGTTCGCGTGCGAGATCCCCCGCAGCACCGTGGCCTCGCGCCGAAAGCGCTCGAGCAGCTCGAGGTCCGCGCCGACGCTTGGCAGGGTCTTGAGCGCGACGACTCGCGCGTCCCGCGTGTCCTGCGCGCGGAAGACCACGCCCATGCCCCCGCGCCCGAGCTCGTCGAGGATCCGATAGGGGCCGAGCTGCTTCACCCCCTCAGGCTAGCCCGCGCTCCGGGGGCTCGCTCGCCGGGCCGTGGGCCGACGCCGCGAGCTCCCTCGAGCCGCTGCAGCCGCGCCTATTGGCCGAGGGCCCCGCTCAAGCCCGCCTGGGGGTCCTTCAGGACCCGGTGCTCGATCTTCACGATCGTCGAGATCATGGGGCGGAGCCGAGCGTCGAAGTCGCCGAAGCGCCCGAGTTCGCCCGAGGTGCCTCCGGCGAGCGCCGGGTCGCTCGACCCGACCGCGATCTGGAAGGGCTCAGGGTTCAACGACGGTATGCCGGGGATTCGCTGCGGGAGCTCGGAGAGGCGAGCTCCGCGAACCGCCGCCGCGACGGCGTCCAGCTCGGCGTCGGTGAGGCGACCCACCGTGGGGCTCCCGACGTCGGCCGCGGGGTTGTCCTCCGAGATCTTGACCTCGCCGCTGCCGTAGACCACGACGGTTCGCTCCCAGGCCCCGGCCGCGTCATTCTCCTGGTAGATCAGGGTCACGCTGTCGAAGGGGGCGTCGACCGCGGCTTCGGGCTCCTCGTCGACCGCGTCCTCGACCTCCTCGACGACCGGAGCGACGCCGACGCGGGTGCCGATCTCCAACACCGCGGCGAGCAAGGGACTGAGCTGCTCGGAGAAGCCCGCGTAGCGGCCGATCTCCCCTGAGGTCCCGCCGGCGAGCGCCTTGTCGCCCGACTCGGCGAACACGCTGAAATACACCGGGGCGAGGGAAGGGATCCCGGGCAGGCGGCTCGGGACTTCACTCAGCCGGGCCTGGCGCACGGCGTCGGCGAGGGCGGCCAGCTCCTTCGCGGTGGCCTGGCCCTCCGCCGCAGCGGTCCCCGGCGCGCTCCCGGGCGTGACCTGCACCCGCCCCTGGCTGTCGACCGAGATCTCTCGCTCGAACGACCCTTGTCCCAGGTCGTCCTGGGCGTCGTATTTGAGGGTCACGCGATCGAAGGGGCGAGCGCCGGCCCGCGACTCGGGAGCAGGCTCGGCCGGCTCGGACCTGACCCGCTTGGCCACGCTCAGCGCAGCTCCGACCAGCGGCCCGACCCGGTCGGCGAACTCCCCGTAGCGCCCCTGCTCGCCGCTCGTCTCGCCCGCGAAGGGACCCTCGCTCGCCTGCACGACGAGGCGGAAGTACTCGGGGGCGAGCGAAGGGATTCCGCTGAGGAGGCTCTCGGGGACGGTCCCCAGCTCAGCCTGGAGCACCGCGTCGGCGAGGGCTCGCAGCTCGGCCGCGGTCGCGCGGCCCTCCACGACCTCATGCTTCTTGGTCGCGCGCTGGGAACGCTCGAGCCTCACCTTGCCGTCGCGCTCGATCCGAACCGAGTGTTCCCACTCGCCGTCGGAGCTCGCGCGGTCGTAGGTCAGCTCCACGGCGTCGAAGGGAGGCGCGTCTTGAGCGTTGGCGCCCGCGCCCAGCAGGGCGAAGGCGAAGAGCAGGGAGAGGGAGGAGAGCGGGGTGGGCTTCATGCTGGCGGGCTCCTGGGACTTCACGAGCCGGTGCGCAAGCCGTCAGCCACACGCGGGGGTCAAGCTCAAGCCGATCCAAGACCCAGGCTTAGGAGTCACTCGGCCCAATTCCTTCCTCTCGGTTTCCTTTCAGTGAGGCTTCACGTGCCGTGTTCCGTCCCGGCACGGAGTTCGCGGGCTGCACGCCGTTCGAGCCTGTCGCGCGTGCGTAGTTTTTTCCAACCGCGCCTGTCAGAGGTCCATGGCATTCAGGGGGCATGGAGGAACCGTGCCGCTTCGCCTGAATCAAGACAGCGTGCGCGAGGCCCTTGGCTGGGTCCTCGCTGAGCTCGGGGTGTTCGCCGCGATCTGCGCCGCGTCGCTCGTGTAGGTGCGGTCGGCGAGGGCCGGTGTCCGTGAGCCTCGATCCAGCAGCGCCGATCGTGCGCGCGGGCTTCGTCGCGGGCGCGGGCCTCGCGACGTACGGCCCTACCCTTCCCGCAGGCGCTCGGCCACGCCGCAGGAGCGCTGGACCGTGCGCGCGCAGGCGAGCTCGAGCAGCTCCCGCGGCCCCAGGATCGTGATCGAGCGGCGGGCGCGGGTGACCGCGGTGTAGAGCACCTCGCGGGTCAGGAGCGGGGTGTCGCGGGAGGGCAAGACGAGGGCCACGTGGTCGAACTCGCTGCCTTGCGCCTTGTGCACGGTCAGGGCCCAGCTGTGCTCGAGGCGGGTGTGGAGCAGGTCGAGGGGGAAGGCGCGGTAGCCCTCGCGGGTCTTGAACACCGCCTGCGGCAGGGCGCGCGCCTCGGGCCGGGGCTGGACCCAGAGGACGAGGCCCTGGTCGCCGTTGAACAGGCCCTGCTCGTAGTCGTTGACCGTCATGAGCACGGGCTCGCCCGGGCAGAAGGCGTAGCTCCCGCGGCGCTGGGTCGCGGCGAGCAGGGCCGTGTGCAGGGCGCGGTTGATCGCGCGCACGCCCGCGTGGTGCACGCGGGTCGGGCAGAGGATCCGCGCGCGGCCGTAGTGCGCGAACAGCGCGTCGAGGCGCGCGCGGTCGGCGGCCGTGAACGCGCCGGCGTCGAGGGCGAAGGTGTGGCCGACCTGCTCGGCGAAGCCCTCGAGGGCCGCGATCCGCTGGTACCAGCGCGCGAGGAAGGGCCCCAGGTCGTCGCGCCCGGGCTGCGCGAACAGGGCCTCGGCGCCGGCGAAGGCGAGCTCGGCCGCCGACGCGCGGGCGACGAGGGCGCCGGCCTGGCCGGTGTGGACCTGCTGGGCGAGGGCGAGGATCGCGGCCCCCTGGGGGTCGGCGGCGTCCATGCGGAAGTTCTGGGTCAGGCGCACGGCCGAGCCGGCGAGGGGGTGCGCGCGGTCGCCCGCGGGCGGGATCAGGTCGCGCAAGACCGCGCCGCTGCCCACGGCCGGGAGCTGCTCGGCGTCGCCGAGCACGATCAGGCGCGCGTCGGGGCGCACGGCGCGCAGCAGGCGGTCGAACAGGTGTAGGTCGATCATGGACGCCTCGTCGACGATCACCACCCGCGCGGCGAGCGGGTTGTGCTCGTGGTGGCGAAACCAGGTGCCGCGCCGGCCGGCGCCCAAGAGCCGGTGCAGGGTCATGGCCTCGGGCAGCTCCTGCGCCAGGCGGGCGTCGGCGCCCGCGAGCTGGGGCAGCGCCTGCAGCCCGGCTTGGAGCGACGCCTGCAGGCGCTGGGCGGCCTTGCCGGTGGGGGCCGCGAGGGCGAGGTCCGCGGGCGCCAGCCCCAGGCGCACGAGCACGCGCAGGATCGTGACCACGATCGAGGTCTTGCCCGTGCCCGGGCCACCCGAGATCAAGGCCAGCGAGCGCTCGAGGGCGCGCTCCAGGGCCTGGGTC
>JAGQRJ010000034.1 GCA_020425635.1 Planctomycetota bacterium
ACCGAGACCGACGCCGAGGCCGACGCCGACGCCGAGACCGAGGCCGAGGCCGACGCCGAGGCCGACGCTGACGCCGACGCCGAGACGGAGGCCGAGACCGAGGCGTTCGACGCGCCCCGTAGGGGCCGAGCTTGCCTCGGCCCGGACGTTCGCGCCACGCGTCGCCCTGCCTCCCGACGCGCCGAAACGGGGGGCGCCCCTGGCAGGCCAGGCGACGCGGGTGTCTCGGGGTCCGGGCCGAGGCAAGCTCGGCCCCTACGGGGCGTGTCGAACGCCTCGGCGTCGGCGTCGGCCTCGGCCTCGGCGTCGGTCTCGGCCTCGCTCTCGCTCGGGTCGCTGAGCGCTTAGGATCGTGGGCGATCGACGGGAGGCCCTCCATGAAGCTGCGCTGGATCTTGCTCGCCCTCGCCTGCTCGTGCGCGCCGGTCGCGTGGGGCGACGGGAGGGGCCTGCGCGACGGGCTCGCGGCCGCGGAGGCGGCCTTCACCGCGGGCGACGAATCGGCCCTCGACCGCGCGCTGGTGGCGGTCCTCGCCGAGGACGGGGCCAAGGCGGCCAAGGGGCTGCTCGAGCTGGTCGAGCGGCGGGCCGAGCCGCCGCAGGCGTATTGGCAGGTCGTCTACGCGCTCGGAGCCCTCGAGGACTCGCGGGCGATCGACCAGCTCGAGCGCTGGCTCAGCAAGCATGACGAGGCGCCCCTCGCCGTCGACCTGGTCAGCGCCTGGGACGGCAACGGCTCGAAGGACCTCGAGCCCGCGCTGATCGGGTTGCTCCACCAGCGAAAGCTCGGCCTCGGGGTGCGGCTGCTGCTCGTCGATCGCCTCTCCGAGCGGGCCACCGCGTCGGCGGTCGACGCGCTGTTCGAGCTGTGGGCAGATCGCAAGCAACCTGCGGCGCTGCAGGCGCGCGTCAAGGACGGCCTGGTCGGCTTGCTCGGCGACGACATGGGCGCGCTCGACAACTTCAAGAGCTTCTGGGAGCAGCACCGCGGCGAGCGGCTTCCCCTCGGAGCCGAAGAGAGCACGGGCACCGCGGTCGACGGGATCGACCCGACGCGGCGAGCGGGGCTGCAGACGCTCACCCGCAAGGGGGGCCGCGTGATCGTGCTCCGCGGGCAGAACACGAACTTCGATCAGGTCGAGGGGATCCTCGCGCGCATGAAGATCAAGCACGAGGTCCTGCAGAAGAAGGCCTTCATGGCCGACCTCGAGGGCGCCCTGCGGGGGACCGCGGTGGTCCTGCTCAACTGCAACGCCTACGGGGATTTCTGCGTGTGCAAGAGCTGCAAGCCGGTGCAGGGCCCGCGGGGCTACGTGTGCGGCGGCTGCGACGTGCACACCTACGAGGGCAACGACGGGCTGACCCCCGCCGCCCAGGAACGGCTCCGGACCTTCGTCGCCCGCGGGGGCTCGGTGTTCAGCGAGGACTGGGGCATGTGGGAGCTCACCCAGCCGACGTGGCCCAAGCTGGTGGCCCCAGGGGAGACCCTCGACGAGCAAGAGGTCGACTACTACCTCCCCCCCGGCTCCGCGGGCGACCCGCTGCTGCGCGGCGTGATCCGCCGCGACGGGCCCACCCTGACCTTCAAGGACCGGCGCTGGACCGTCGACGCGGCGAGCCCGGCGATCCAGGTCCTCGACGGGACCAAGGTCCGCGTGCTGCTCGCGAGCCGCGCGCTGCAAGCGCGCAACCCCGAGCAGCACGCGCTCGCCGTCGTGCTCGAGCCAGGCGGCGCCGCGACCGGCGGCGCCGGTCGGCCACGCACCGGCGAGGGCCCCGAACCCGAGGGGGGCATGGTGCTGCACGTGCTCAGCCACTTCGGCAAGCAGTCGCGCAAGGCCGACGAGTTCGCGCTGCAGAACCTGCTGATCAACTTCGTGCTCGAGGCCCAGGCGCGCTTTGCCCGCCGGCGCTGACCGAGCACTCCTCGCCTCTGGCTCGGCGACGGCCGGGCCCACTCGGTCTCGGCTTCGGATTCGGACTCGCAGCCCTCAGGCCCGCTCGGGGGCTCGCTGCCCCGCGCCGCGCTCGCGGGGGTTGTTGCGGCAGCCCACGGTGCAGCAGCCGCCGTGCTCGTCGAGGCACGCGCCGTGGAGGGTCGAGCCGCAGGCGGCGCAGGTCTTGAGCGCGCCCGCGGCGGCGCCCGCGAAGGACTCGCGGCAGAAGGCGCAGCGCTGCTCGGGCTGCAAGTCGACCTTGACCGCGCCCACCGTCCGCGGGGCGACCAGGGAGACGCTGGGTTCGGGCGCGCCGAAGGGGCGGGTGCTGAACTGCGCCAGGCGCACCAGCGCCTCGACCTTGGCCCCCAGGTTCCGCAGCGCCGGTCCCGCGGGGTCTTCGACGGTGAGGGTCAGCCAGGCCCCGCCGAAGCTCAGCTTGCGCTGGCTCCCGCCGCGCCCCTTGCGCGGCGCGTCGAACAAGCGCGCCATGGCCTCCCCACCCACCTCTGCGAACACGTCGCGCAGGCTGTGGCCCGGACCGGTCAAGGAGACCCCCTCGGAGGAGCCCATGACCGTGATCCGCTCGTCGTAGTCGCGCTTGAGGTAGCGCGTCCAGCAGCGCTCCCAGCAGTCCTCGAAGTCGCTCAGCCCGAGCTCGGGGGCCTCGACGCCGAGGGTCAGCTCGAGCTCCCCGGCGCTGTAGCCCACCCACACGCGACAGCGGTAGCCCTGGACCTCGTACTCGACCTGGTCGTTGACCTTGCCCACGCCCCAGAGGGTGGTGTCCGTGGGCTCCGCCTTCAGGCCCTCGGCGAAGGCGCGGAAGGCCTCGAAGGCGTCGACCTTGCGCGTCGCGTGAGCGCGGCCCTGCCGCGCGGCGAGCACGATCATCCACGCCATGACGACGGCGCCCATGACGAAGCAGAAGAAGCAGGCGTATTCCACGGCGACCCCTCGGGATCATACGGGCGCTCAGGGGCGGAGGCACCTGCGCTCAGGCAGGCGCGAGGTCGAACAGCTCGCGCAGCTCGCGGCTCTGAGGCGCGGCCAGGCAGGCCTCGGTCTCCCCGGCCTCGACCACCCGACCTGCGTCGAGCGCGCAGAGCGAGGTGCTGAGCCGGCGCACGTCCTCGAGGGCGTGAGAGGCGACCACCAGCCCCACCCCCGCGCGCTCGGTGTGCTCGAGCACCAGCGCGCTGAGGTCGCGGCGCAGCGGCGGGTCGAGGTGCGAGAAGGGCTCGTCGAGGAGCAGCAGCCGGGGCTCGCCGGCCAGCGCGCGCGCGAGGGCCAGGCGCTGCTGCTCGCCCCCCGAGAGCTCGTGGGGGAAGGCGCCC
>JAGQRJ010000253.1 GCA_020425635.1 Planctomycetota bacterium
CCTCTGCCTCTGCCTCTGCCTCTGCCTCTGCCTCTGCCTCTGCCTCCGTCTCGGCACCGGTAAGTCCTTACCCCACGGTCGGATCCCGCGCGCGCGAGTTTCTGAAATCCGCGCTGGGGGGTGGGTCGTATAAGGGGACGTGGGTCGGCAGGAGGCCGGTCCGGGCGTGTGGGGGTCAGGGTTGAACGCGAAGTCCTCCGGGTCGGGCCGCTGGCGGCTCCGTCGACAGACGTCGACGGACGAAGCCGAAGTGGTGCGCCGGGTGCTGGCGGGAGACCGAGAGGCGTTTCGATTGATCGTGCTGCGCTATCAGGACACCCTCGCGAACCTCGTGTTCCGCGCCACCGGCGATCGGGACGCTTGCGAGGACCTCGTGCAGGAGACCTTCCTGCGCGCCTATCGCGCGCTGGGGGGCTACGACCCGCGCTACCGGCTCTCGACCTGGCTGGTGCGAATCGCGCTCAACGCCGCCCGCGATCACGGCCGGCGGCAGAAGGTCCGCGAGGCGACCCCGCGCGACGCCGAGGTCGAGCCCGAGGCGCGACCCGATCCACACAGCGCCGACCCCGCGGCCGCGGCGGCGAAGCAGGAGCTCTCGCAGCAGGTCGGGGCGGCCCTCGCCGAGCTCCCCGAGACCCAGCGCGAGGTGATCGTGCTCGGGGTCTACGGGGGCTACTCCCAGCGAGAGGTGGCCGAGGTATTGGAGGTCCCGCTGGGCACGGTCAAGACGCGGCAACGGTCCGCGCTGAGCAAGCTGCGGCGCCTGGTGGCGCCGCTGGGAGGAAGGGCGTGAAGAGCCGAGAGGAGATCGAGGCGCTGCTGCTCGACGTGCTGCCGGCCCTGCCGGCGGAGCTGCTCGCCGACGGAGAGGCGCTCAGGGAACACCTTGGCGTGTTCCCCAGCACCGGCGAGCTGGTCGACGAGCTCGCGGCGACGCTCTGCCTGCTGCACGAGCACGCGCCCGAGGCGCCCGAGCTCAGCGGAGACTTCGCCGATCGGGTCATGGCTGCGCTGCCCCCAGCGGCGACCGAGCTCCCGCGCGGCGTGGCGGGAGGCGGGAGCTTCCCCGCAGGCCCGTGGGTCCTGCGCTGCGCCGCCGCCGCCGCGTGCTTCGCCCTCGGGATCGGCTTCGCCCGCTGGCACGGCACGCCCCCCGTGGAGCCGGCGCCCCAGCGAGCCAACGCTGAGGCCGACGCCCCTCGTCAGGCGCCGCGTGACGCGACCGACCTCGCCCCTGCCCCCGAGCGCCCCGCCGCGCCCCCCCCGCGCGCCGCCCAGCGCGACCCCTGGGGCGCGCTGGCCGAGACCCCCCGCGCGCAGCCGCCCCTCAGCTACGTGGGCGACCGCGGACTCGGCGAATACGCGAGCCAGGCCCAGGAGGTCCTCTTGTCCCTGGACCGCCTCGACGTCCAGTCCGACCCGCGCGCCCTGCGGGAGCTCATGCTCACCGTGCACGCGAACCGACTCGTCTCGCGCGGCGAGGCGCTGCTCGCCGAGCTCGAGGGCGACCCCCAGCACCCAGAGCAGCTCGAGCGCTTGATCCACGGGACCCAGGTCGTGTTGCGCCGTGTGCGCAACGCCCGGGGCCCCGCCGCCGTGACCGTCGTCAGCGCCTTGCGCGACGAGGTGCGGACCACGGGCCTGCTCGACGCCTACGAGACCTTGCTGGCGCCCGCGAGCGCGCCGGACCCCGACCCCTCACCGCCGATCGAGTCGACCGGGCCGCTGTAGCCCTCGACCTGCCCCGATCGGTCCTCTCCTCCCCGCTACCCATGAGGCTTTCCATGCGGACGTATCCCCTCTCCCTCTCTCTGCTCGCGCTCGCGGCCGGCCTGGCCGTGGCCCAGGACGCCCCTCCGCCCCCTACGCCCCCAGGCGCAGAACCCGTGGCCCCCGCGCCTCCGGCCCCTCCCGCGCCGTCCCAGCAGGCGCTCGAGCTCTACCGCCAGGCCTCGCTCTGCCTGCACGAGAAGCGCTTCGCCGAGGCGCGCGAGCTGTGGGACGCCCTGGCCACGGGCTTCCCCCACGAGGCGCTGAGCGCCGAGGCGCGCTATTGGCGCGCTCGCTGCCTCGAGCACCTGGGGCGCTTCGCCGACGCCCGCGCGGGCTACCACGCGATCCTCGCCGAGCCGCGCAGCGGCTGGGCCCAGGACGCCCGTGAAGGCCTCGCGCGCCTGCAGCGCGGGCCCGGGCAATACCGGCTCGAGCGCCTCGAAGGCGCGGCGCTCGCGGGTCGCCTGCACGCGATCGAGCCCGACCACGTGCAGGTGTGGGTCGAGGGCGCCGCCGAGCCCTCCCGCCTGCGCTGGGTCGAGGTCAAGCAGCTCGCGCCCGTCGCCGAGCCGGGGGTGGTGCGCCTGGTGCTCGTCTCGGGCGATCGGCTCACCGGCGCGATCGCCGGGGCTGGCCCTGAGTGGCTCGAGCTCGACAGCCCGGAGCTCGGGCACGTGAAGCTCCCCCACGCCGCGATCGCGCGCCTCGACTCCAGCGCGCTGCACGTCGGCGAGGGCGTCACCGTCGAGGCGCTCGTCGACGACGGCGAGGGCCTCTGGCTCCCCGACGGAGACGAAGGCGACGGCGAAGACGTCGAGGTCCTCGAAGGCCCCGACGGCAAGCGCGTCGTGATCAAGACCCGCGTCCGGCGCGACGGCGACGCCCACCCGCACGGCGACGACGAGGACGTCGAGGTCCTCGAAGGCCCCGACGGCAAGCGCGTCGTGATCAAGACCCGCGTCCAGCGCGACGGCGACGCCCACCCGCACGGCGACGACGAAGACGTCGAGGTCCTCGAAGGCCCCGACGGCAAGCGCGTCGTGATCAAGAAGCGCGTCGCGGGCGGGAACAACGTGTGGGTCGAGCGCAAGGGCGGAGAGACCACCGAGGTGATCGTGATCGAGGGCGAAGACCGCGAAGGTCGGCCAGGGGTGGTGTTCGTGCCCGGCCAGGACGAGGAAGACAACGTCATGGTCCTCCGTCAGGGTGAGGGCAAGCAAGGGCGGCGGCTCGTGCTGCGCCAGACGGGCAAGGACGGCAAGCCGGGCAAGGTCCGCGCGCTCATGCTCATGGGCGACGAGGACGACGGCGAAGACCACGAGCAGCGCTTCGAGTTCGAGTTCGACGGCGTCGACCTCGAAGGGCTCCAGGACGACGAGACCTGGCGCGAGCTGCCGATCAAGATCCGAGAAGAGGTGCACCGCGCGCTGCGCGCGCGCGCGCCCGAGCTCTCCAAGGGCGACATGGAGGAGGCCCTCCGCGACATGGAGGAGGCCCTCCGCGAGCTGCCGAACAAGGTGCGCAAGCGCGTCGTGAAGCGCCCCACGAAGCGGGTCTACGCCTTCAGCCCGAAGGACGGCGAGGCCTTCGACTTCCGCCTCGACGGCGGCGATCGGACCCGCGGCTTCGCGTTCGGCGGCGGGATCGGCCACGACCTGCGCTGGGTCGGCGAAGCCCGCGGCGAGCAAGACCGGGTGTTCCTCGACAACGGCGACGTGATCTCGGGTGAGCTCGAGGGCTTCGACGGCAAGACCCTGCGCCTGAAGGCGTCCTTCGGCAAGGTCGAGGTCGAGCGCTCCAAGGTCGCGCGGATCGTGTTCAAGGAGACCGGCGGCAAGGCGAAGCAGGGGGCCATGACCCGCACGCTCCGCGAGCGGAGCCTGGGCGCGCTGCGCCCGGCGCGCCCCACGCCGCCCGCCAGGCCCGCGCGTCCGGCGCGCCCCGCGCAGCCTTCTGCGGCGCCCACCCCGGAGGGAGGCGAGCGCGCCTTCCTCGGGATCGGCTACGAGGCGGCAGACGGCGGTGTGCGGGTGACCTCGATCGTGCCCGGCTCGACCGCGGCGCAGCTCCTGCAGGTCGGCGACGTGCTGCGCACGGTCAACGGCAAGCGGATCGGCTCGGGCGAGGACCTGCGCGAGGTCCTCGGCGGGCTGAAGGCCGGCGACTCGATCCAGCTCGAGGGTTCGCGCAACGGGGGGTCGTTCCAGATCCAGACCCAGATCGGCGCGCGACCCAAGGACAAGGACTCCTCCTTCGGCCAGCCGGCCACCCGGACCTTCTAAGCAGAGCTCGGGCCAGTTCACGGGTTGGGTATGATCGGTCGGCGTCGGACTCTCCGGCGCCGACCGTTGCCCTTCAAGGAGCGCGCCCGTGGCCGACACCTCCGGTTCCTCTCGTCCCCTGAAGCGGGTCAGCGAAGGGGTAGACCTGACCCGCTCCTTGCTGGCCCACGCGGAGGCCCTGGCCGAGGAGACCTCCGCCGCCGCGGTCTTCGTCTACACCGACGCCCTGCGCGACGTCGCCTGGACCCCGCCCGCGCAGCTCCGAGGCCGCGTGATCTACGCGACCCGCAACGAAGAAGAGCGGGTCAAGCTGATCGACGAGCAGAAGCAAGCGATCAAGATCCCGAGCGTGGCCTTGACGCGCATGGGTCAGGTCAAGGTCGCCGTGTTCCTCGCGCTCTCCCAGGGCCTGGTCGAGGGCGGCGACCGGGTGGTGTGCCTCGCGGGCGCGCGTGAGACCGGCTCCCTCGACACCGTGCTCGTCATGGAGATCGGGCGCGAGTTCGACGTGTTCGGGCGCTCCGGTGACTCGCTCTCCTCCTCCTCGGAGGGCGAGGTCGTGAGCGACGTCTCCCCCGAGGTCCTGGCGCGCGTGGTCGAGATCGCCGCGGACCTCGGGAGCGAGGGGCGAGAGGGCAAGGCCGTGGGCGCGCTGTTCGTGGTCGGCGACAGCGAGCGGGTGGTGCCCCTGACCCGGCAGCGGATCCTGAACCCGTTCCACGGCTACCCCGAGGACAAGCGCAACGTCCTCGACGTGCAGCTCGAGGAGACGATCAAGGAGCTCGCCACGGTCGACGGGGCCTTCGTGATCCGCGGCGACGGCGTCGTGCTCTCGTCGGGGACCTACCTCAAGACGACCTCGGTCCCCGAGGAGAGCCTGCCCCGGGGGCTGGGCGCCCGGCACCAGGCCGCGGCGGCGATCACCTTCGTGACCCACTGCTTCGCGGTCACCGTGAGCCAATCCACGGGCACGGTCACCGTGTTCCGCAAGGGCCGAATCGTGACCGAGATCGAGAAGCCGACCAAGGCTCGCGAGGCCGGCCCCCGGAGCTGAGCGCGGAGGCGCTAGCGCTTGCGCTCGCCCTCGTCCTCGTCGTCTTCGCCCTCCGCCGACTTGGGCAGCGGGCGCAGCGCCTTCACGAAGGGCAGGCTGTCGCGGCTC
>JAGQRJ010000254.1 GCA_020425635.1 Planctomycetota bacterium
CGTCGGCCTCGGCCTCGGCGTCGGCCTCGGCGTCGGCCTCGGCCTCGGTCTCGGTCTCGGCCTCGGCGTCGGCCTCGGCGTCGGCCTCGGCGTCGGCCTCGGCCTCGGCGTCGGCCTCGGTCTCGGCCTCGGCGTCGGCCTCAGTCTCGGCCTCGGAGTCGGCCTCAGTCCCGGCCTCGGAGTCGGCCTCGGAGTCGGCCTCGGTCTCGGCCCCGGTCTCGGCGTCGGCCCCGGTCTCGGCGTCGGCGTCGGCCCCGGTCTCGGCGTCGGCCCCGGTCTCGGCGTCGGCCTCGGTCTCGGCGTCGGCGTCGGCGTCGAGCCTGCGGGCGCGGCGGGCTACTTCTTCGTCTTCACGTGCTGCAGGAACGCCTGGTAGAGGCGCTCCTTCTTCTCGGGGGTTCCCAGGACCTCGGCCATGATCTCGGCGTTGGTCTTGCCCGCCTTCTTCTGCAGGTAGATCTGCCGCACGACCGCGGGCTCACGGGCGCAGAGCAGGTCCATCAGCAGGTAGGCGTGGGCGTAGAACGCGTTGAAGCGGTCCGGGTCCTCCAGCTTCGCGGGGTCGCACTCGAGGATCTGGTCGAGGGTCCACACCCAGCCCTCGTCGATCGCGCGCCGGACCCGCTCGACGTGGTAGGTCAGCGTGCTCTGGATCAGGGTCGAGCCCCGGGTGCGCCCGGTGCGGAACCACTCGCCCAAGCCCTCCTCGAACCAGTCGGGGAAGTCCTCGGCCTCGGGCGGGACCCCGTAGCCCCACATGAACTGGTGCAGGCCCTCGTGGCTCAGGATCGCGAACAGGTCGGCCAGGGTCTCGCCCCGGTAGCTGACGAGCTCCGTCCGCGAGCGCGAGAAGTAGCCCCGCCAGTTGGCGTTGAAGCGCACGCCCGAGTCGGACTGGCCGAAGGCGGTGTAGTCGGCTTGCTCGCGGAACACACGCACCTGCGGGGCGTAGCCCTCCCGCAGCGGCTCGCCCTTGAAGGTCTTGCTGTAGCTCTTGAACATGGCCTCGAGGAAGTGCTGCAGCTCCCGCAGCTCCTGACCCTTGAGGTCGGAGCGCACGGTGTAGTGCTTGGTGCGCACCTCCTTGAGCTCGGGCTCCGCCGCCGCCCACCCGGTCGCGAGCAGCGCGCTGAGGCAAAGCAGGGTCGCTCGGTTCATCGCTTGGCTCCTCGTCCGCTGACCCCGTCGACGACCTTGGTCCCCTCGGGGACCGCCAGCTCGAGCTCCGCGTCGTCGACCGCGGCGTTGACCGCGAACTCCTTGACCTCGATCCGCACCGAGTCTCCGCGGCGCGTGGTCTGCTCGACCTCCACCACCTTGAACTCCCGGAAGCGCATGACCACCTTCGCCGTCGAGGACTCGGGGTCGCGGGGGACCATGACCAGCTCGTCGGGGCGGCCCTCGGCGCGGGTGAGCGTGAGCGCGTGCGTGCGCTCGAGCTCGGCGACGTCCCCCGAGAACAGGGGGAAGGGGCTCTCGGGCGGGGGTCCCCCGTCGAGGGTGTAGACCTCGACCGTGCCGCGCTTGGGGTAGTAGAGCCGCGCCTCCCCGTCGCCGACCGCGAGCTCGATCTCGGGTGCGCCGTCGCGGGTGACCGACATGTGCAGGCGCTCGCCCTTGAGCACGGTCAGCCCCTCGCTGACCCGCGGCTTGCGCAGCAGGCGCAGGGTCTTGGTCTGGGTGAAGCGCACCCGCAGCGAGCGCACCTCGGCCATCGCCGAGGCCCACTCCTTGAGGAAGGCGCGGGCCTCGGGGCTCGCGCCCTCGTCGGCGAGCGAAGGCAGCGCCGTCATGGCCCACGCGCACAACACCACGGTCCCGAGCTTCATGCGTCCGATCCTACGTCTTCGCCGGCTCCTGCGGAGTCGCGCGAGGTCGGGGCGATATTCAGCCGCGCCCCGCGCCGCAGGGCGAGCAGGGCGGGGAGGACCGTGACCGAGGCCAGCAGGGCGAGGGCGATCCCGCACAAGGTCAGCCGCCCCACCGAGGCGATCCCCCGGTTCTCCGAGAGCGCCAGGCTGCCGAAGGTGAGCATCGTGGTCAGCGAGGTCAGGAGCACGCCCAGGAGGGTGGCCCGGAAGCGGGGGGTGCCCACTCCGTCGCCCGCCAGGCTGCGGTGGGTGAGGTGGATCCCGTCGTCGATCCCCAGGGCCAGGACCATGGGCAGTACGCCGAGGTTCATGAGGTTCAGGCGCTCGTCGGTCAGCGAGAACAGCCCGGCGGTCCAAAGGGTGCTCAGCGCCGCCGGGGCGAGCACGCACAGCACGTGCAGCGGGTGGCGGAAGCGCACCACGAGCAGCACCAGGACCAGCCCCGCGGTCAGCGCGCAGATCTTGAGGAAGTCCGCCGCCACGGCCTCGGCAGCCTCGGCGGAGACCAGCGGCAGCCCGGTCAGCTTGCCCTCGACCCCGGCCTCCGTCAGCACCCGCCGCAGCGCAGCGGCCGTGTCCGCGCGCGCGCCGCCCGCCCACAGCTCGGTGAGCGGGAACACCTGCACCACCGCGTAGGCGCGGCCGTCCTTGACCCGCACCAGGTCGTCGACGAGCACGGAGAGCCCGGCCGCGCGCAGCCCCGCGGGGGTCAGCGGGGCGGCCTCGGCCGCGGCCCCCAGGCGGGCGGGATAGTCGCCGAAGGCGTCGCGGGCGAAGCCCACGTCGTCCAGCGCCTCGGTGAGCTCGGCCTCGAGCCGCGGGTGGCGCGCGAGCACCGCCAGCGCCTCGCGCTGCGCCTCGAGGGGCGGGATCAGCGCCGCGATCGACACCCGTGCGCGCAACAGCCCGCGGCGCATCCAGGACGCGAGCGGCCCCTCGAGGCGCTGGCAGGCCGCGACCACCTCGGCCTCGCTCGCGCCCTCGAGCACCACGAACACCGCGTCCTGGGTGCCGCCGAAGACCTCGGACACCCGCGCCTGCACGGCCAGGGGCTCCGAGTTCCGCGCGTGGATCTTGCGCAGGTCGTCTTCGAGCTGCGGCGGGCGAATCCAGAGCAGGGCGGCCACCGCCAGGCTGAGGAGCGCCGTCAGCGAGAGCACCCAGCCCCGGCGTCGCGCGGCGCCCTGGGCGAGGGCGTCGAGCCAGCCCCCGCGGGGGGCGACGCTCGGCGGGCGACGCAGCATGCGGGCCAGGAGCGGCGGCGCGAGCCACAGCGCCCCCACGAGGCAGGTCCCCAAGCCGCACAGCGTGAGCCAGCCCATCTCACGCAAGAAGCCCTGGTCCGCCGCGGCGAAGGCGGCGAAGGCGCTGGCCGAGGTCAGCGTCGCCAGCACCAGCGCGCCGACGTTGCGCCTGCGGGCGTCGCGGGCCGCGGCCTGCGGATCCAGCCCCTGCGCGCGCGCCGCGAGCGCCGCCGTCGCCAGGTGAATCGTGAAGTCGATCCCCAGCCCGATCAAGACCGAGGTGCAGCCGAAGGCCACCGCCGAGGCCGACGAGCGGGTCAAGGCGAAGACCCCCGCTCCGACCGTGGTGCCCCACAAGGTCGGGAGCATCAGGCCCCCGATCATCCACGGGGCGAGCCGCAGGCCCCAGGCGAGCAGCAGCGCGGCCAGCGCGATCGAGGTCGAGAGGCTGAAGATCAGGTCGCGCTGGATCACCCGCGCGCTCTCCTCGGCCAGGTGGTAGCCCCCGGTGGCCCGGACCTCGAGCCCCTGGGCCCAGGGCTCGGCGAGGACCGCCGCGCGCGCCGCGTCCACCGCGGCCACGACCGCCCGCGCGGCCCCCGGCTCCTGGCTTCCCCGCGTCCCGCTGGCCAGCACCAGCAGCGCCTTGCCCTCCCGGTCGAGCAGCTCCCGCCGCCCGGGCTGGATCGTGTAGGCCGCCGCCAGGCTCCTCCAACGCCGCACGAGGAAGCGGTGCAGGTCGAGGGGGTCGCGCTCGACCCAGGCCTCGGTCTGCCCCGCCCCGAGCAGCGACAAGCGCTCGAGCTGCTGCTCGAGCTGGCCCCGCAGCCCCGCCGGGCTCAGCAGCGCCTCGAGCTCGTCGGGGTCGGCCGCCAGCGGGCCGTAGGGCAAGAGCAGCGCGTCGACGAAGGCGTCGGGGGAGGTGCCCAGCCCGTCGGTCGCCGAGGCGATCGCCTCCTCGGCCTCCAGGCGCTCCACCAGCGCGCGCCCGCAGCGCAGGAGGTCGGCCTCTCGCCCCGCCGCGGGCGCCTCGACCAAGATCACGACCCGCTCGCCCAGGCCGAAGACGCGCTCCGCGGTCTGCAGCGCGCGCGCGGCCGGGGTCTGCAAGAGCTGGGTGACGTCGGCCTCGATCTCGAGGCGCGCCAGCGCCACCCCGGAGATCCCCACCGCAGCGAGCGCGAGCAGCCAGCGCGCGGCGGGCTTCACTCGCGGCCCACGTCGTCGAGGTCGAACACGTAGTCCGCGAACTCGGCGGTCGGCTCGCCTTCGTCGAGGGCGAAGTCCACACGGACCTGGAAGCTCGGGTCCTCGAGGGTGGTCGCTCGCGGGAGGAAGGCCTCGCCCTCGCGCACGTAGTCGGCGTAGCGCAGCTCGATCGCGCGCCGCTCGCCCGGGACCTCGATCCGCGCGCGGTGCACCTCGAGGGTCGCGGGCTCGAGCTCGAACACGACCCGCGCTCCGCTGCTGAGGGTGCCCGCGACCTCGAGCCGCTCGTCGTCGGGTCGCCGAACCTCGGCCTCGCCCACCGTGCGCCCCGGCAGGAGCAGCGCCTCGCCGACCCAGTAGAACCCGGCCTGCCGCGGGCGAGACTCGGTGAACTCCGCGAGGGTCCCGCGGACCAGCGCGTCCTCGCGCGCGTCGTCGAGGTAGCGCAGCGCGTAGCCCGCCGGCACCAGGAGCAAGTCGAACACGTCGTAGTCGGTGACCACGAGGCCCTTGAAGGCCGTGACCCGCAGGTGCTCGGGCCGCCAATTGACCACGGCCTCGAGGCTGCCCTGCACCTCGGGGTCCTCGTAGTCCATGCTCACGACCCCCGCGTAGCCGGGGAGCGCCGTGCGCGCGGCGAGGAGCTCGAGCACCCGCGCGTCGCTCAGCGGCTGCTCGAGCTGGGGAAACACCGACGGCGGCGCGGCGCAGCCCGCGAGCACGATCCCCAGCAGCCAGGCCACGCGTCTCATGCGCGCAGTATCCCACACCGATCCAAGTCCTCTGGACCTCGAAGGGGCCCGCGAGCCCCGCGCTGCCTGCCTCGCCCTTGCGTTCCCGGCGAGGTCAGCATGAAATCAGCCCACCCGAGAGGAGGCCCCATGTTCGAGCTCGATCGCTGCGCCGTGATCGGCATGGTGCACCTGCACGCGCTCCCTGGGAGCCCGGGGTGGGGCGGCGACCTCGACGCGGTGCTCGCCCAGGCGCTGGCCGACGCCAGCGCGCTGCAGGGCGGCGGGGTCGACGCCTTGATCGTGGAGAACATGGGCGACGTGCCCTACGAGCGCGGGCGGATCGACCCCGCGGGCCTGGCCGCGGCCGCGGTGGTGACCCGCGAGGTCGCCGCCCTCGGGCTGCCGACCGGGATCCAGCTCCTCGCCGGCGCGAACGTCGAGGCCCTGGCCGCGGCCGTCGCCGCGGGGGCGAGCTTCGTGCGCGCCGAGGCCTTCGCCTACGCCCACGTCGCCGACGAGGGCTGGCTCGAGGCCTCGGCGGCGACGCTGCTGCGGATCCGCAAGAACCTCGGCGCCGAGGTCGAGTTCTGGGCCGACGTGCAGAAGAAGCACGCGGCGCACGCGGTGACCGGCGACCTGCCGCTCGGCGACCTCGCTCGCGGGCACGCGTTCTGCGGGGCCGACGCGCTCGTCGTCACCGGGCGGCACACCGGCGAGGCCACGGCGCTCGAGGACGTGCGCGCGGCCAAGGTCGCGGGGCTACCGGTCGTGGTCGGCTCAGGGGTCACCCCGGGCGACGCCGCGACCCTCGCCCGCGAGGCCGACGCGCTGATCGTGGGCAGCTACTTCAAGCGCGACGGCGACTGGCGCGAGCCCGTCGACCCCCAGCGGGTCAGCGAGCTGGTCGCCTCGCTCGGGCGCTGAGCGCCCCGCCTACTCCAGCACCCGCGCCGCGCTGATCCGCTGGCCCTCGCGCGCCGCGTCCCAGGCCTGTTGCCCGGAGAGCACGCGCCCGATCACCAGGTGCCGGGCGTCGAGGCGCGGGGCGGGGGTCAGCGCGACCACGATCCCCGGCCCGTAGCCCGGGTGGTCGCCCGTGTGCTCGAGGGCGACGCTCCCGCGGAAGTGGTGCCGGCGGGGGAGGGTCGGGTCGGCGGCGGCCTGCTCGGCGGGGTCGAGGCGCGGGCTGCCGCCCGCGAACACGGCGAGGTTCGTGAGCACGCGCTGCACCGGGACGTCGCTGAGCTTGCCCGCGCGCACGCGCTCGAGCAGCTTGGCCACGGGCCCTGGGGCCGCGTCGGCGAACAGCTCGAGCACGACCTCGCGCTCGCCGAGGGTCAGCGCGACCCGCGGCTGCTCGCGCCCCGCCGCGCGCAGGCGCTGCTCCTCCCCCCAGGCCGCCTCCAGGGCCGAGAGCGCCTCGGGGGCGAACCATTCGCGGCAGCGCCGCAGGAGCCGCGGGGGGACCTCCTCGGGCGCGGCGTGGGCGTAGGCCTCCCGCGCCCCGCGGAAGTCGTTGCGGCAGTAGCGCGCGGCGGCGAGCAGCGCCCAGGCCTCGGCGCTCGGCGCCAGGCGCACGGCGTCGCCGAACAGCCCCTCGGCGTCCTTGAAGCGGTTCTGCGTCGCCGCGCAGCGCCCGAGGAGCACCAGCGCGCGGGGGTCCTCGGGCCGCGCGAAGGCGGCGGCCTCCGCGTCGGGCAGCGCCGCCGCGTAGCGCTCCAGGCGGGCGAAGAGCTCCCCCCGGAGCAGGCGCAGCTCGGGGTCGGGCTCCGCGGTGAGCGCCGCGTCGAGGGCCGCCTCCAGCCGGCCTCCCGAGGCCTCGAGCTCGAGCCGCACCTTCCACAGCTCGCTCCGCGGGCGCTCGAACTCGGCCAGCGCGATCTGCGCGGCCTCGTGCTCGGCGGCCAGGCGCTGGGCCTCGCCGGGGTCCGCGTCCTCGGCCTGGGCCAGCGCGCGCAGGCGCTGATCCAGCCCGTCGACCCGGCGCTTGAGCTCGCCGCGATCGGTCAGGAGCTGCTGGTAGCGGGCGTGCAAGGCGGCGTAGTCCGCCGCCTGGGCGCGCAGCGCGTCGAGGTCTGGGGTCGCCGCGGCGACCGCCGCGCAGAGGGCGGGGAGGAGGATCCAGCGCATGCGCCCAGCCTAGCCCAGGACCCGCGGCCGGTGCGCGCGCAGGGCGGGCTCGCGCCGCGGAATTGTCTCCGGATCTCGCCGTAAGCCCTTTGGAAATGGAAACATTCACCCTCAAGGCCAGGGTCATCCCCGCCGAATAGATACGAGCAGGAGGCCTTCGCAATGGCTCGCATCGTGGTGATTTCCGACGACCCTCAGACCCGCGCCGACGTCGTCGGCTCCCTCGACGGCGACAACGACGTGCGGGCGGTCGGCTCGCCCTGGAAGGACGACGCCAGCAAGGTCTACCAGCGCGCCTCGAGCGAGAACGCCCCCGACGTGCTGATCGTCGACGCGGCGCTGCTCCTAGACCCGCGCCAGGACCCCGCGACCGGCATGATCAGCACCCGCGCCGGGCGCGACCCCGGCCAGCCGATCCGGCCCCCCGCCGTGATCGTGCTCGTCGAGCCCGGGCAGGAATACTGCCTGATCCCCTGCTTCGAGGCCGGGGCCGACGACTACCTGATCAAGCCCCTGCAGCCCAAGGAGCTGAAGAACCGCGTGCGCCGCGCGATCTCCCAGCGCAACGGGATCTCGATCCACGCGGAGGTCACCGACGTGATCGCGATCTCCGACGACGGCCAGTTCATGCCGCGCGGGAGGGCCAAGCCCGACGACGACGACGAGATCCAGGTCGACCTCGGACGCTACGAGGTGCGCGGCGTGCTCGGCCGCGGCGGCTACGGCGTGGTCTACCGCGCCCACGACCGCGCGCTCGAGCGCGACGTGGCGCTCAAGGTCCTGCCCAAGGACATGCACGAGTGCCCCGAGGCGGTGACCCGCTTCCTGCGCGAGTCCACCGCGATCGCGCGCCTCGACCACCCCAACGTGATCAAGTTCTACGAGCTGGGCTCGTTCCAAGGCCGGCTCTACTACACCATGGAGCTGGTCGAGGGCTCGACGCTCAAGGCGATCGCCGACAAGCACTCTCCGCTCTCGGTCAAGCGCGCGGCGCGCTACGTGGCCGGGATCGCCGAGGCCCTGACCGCGCTGCAGTCGATCGGGCTCGTGCACCGCGACGTGAAGCCCGAGAACGTGCTGATCACCAAGGACGACGAGGTCAAGCTGATCGACTTCGGCCTCGTGCGGATCCGCGACTCGGCCGGGATCACCTCCGAGGACGACGTGCTCGGGACCCCCTACTTCATGGCGCCCGAGTACATCCGCGCCCCCGGGGTCCCCGACATTCGCTACGACCTCTACGCGCTCGGGATCACGTTCTTCAACCTGCTGACCGGGGAGTACCCCTTCGACGGCAAGAACGCGGCCCACGTCATGGAGAAGCACCTGCGCTGCCCGGCGCCCCGGGTCGGCGACTTCCAGCCCGGCGTCTCGCCCCTGGCCGAGCGGATCGTGTTCTCGCTCCTGCAGAAGGACCCGCGCCGGCGGCTACAGACCCCCCGCGAGCTGCTGCACATGCTCCAGCCCCTGACCGTGACCGGAGTCCAGCGCCGGACCGCCTGAGCCAGCGAACCACCTTCAACTCCACGAGGCGCGGCGCGAAACGCCGCGCCTCGTCGCGTCGGGCTCCGCGAGACCGGGGCGCCCCGAGTTCCGCGGGGTGGGGAACCTGCTGGAGGACGCCTTCGAGGGGCGCTGAGCTCCTAGGTGAACCAGCCGCGGCCCTTGCTGTCGCCGGTGCCGCCCGTGGGCGGGCGCGAGGGCGGGCGTGAGGGCGGGCCGCCTCCGGGGCGCGGGCGCCGGGGGGGCCCGTCGGGCCGTGGGGGCGGTTGGCGGCGAGGCTGGTTCGGGTCGGCGTACGACCCGCGGAAGTCGCCGACCGCCGAGGGCTTGTGCCGGCTCGGGTCTCCCCGGGGCGCGGTCGGCCGGGGCGGAGCCTCCTTTGGCTTCTTCTTCTTCTCGAGCTTCTTGGTGGGCTCGACGAAGGGGATCTTGTTCAGCTCGAACTCGCGCATCAGCGCGCCCTTGTCCAGCGACTTGATGTAGGCCTCCTCGGGGGTGATCCGGTCCTTGAGGACGTGCCGCATGAGCGCGTCCTTCATCGTGACCATGCCCTCCTTGGCGCCGACCTGCATCACGTTCGGGATCTGGTGCGTCTTGCCCTCGCGAATGTTGCTCGAGACCGCGTTGTTGACGATCAAGACCTCGAGCGCCGCGACCCGGCCGTTGCCGTCCTTGGTGCGGCAGAGGGTCTGCGCGATGATCCCCTTGAGCGACTCGGCGAGCATGGTCCGGATCTGGTTCTGTTGGTCGGCCGGGAACTGGTCGATCACGCGGTCCACGGTGCTCGCCGCGGTGCTCGTGTGCAGGGTGCCGAACACCAGGTGACCGGTCTCGGCGGTCTCGATCGCGATCGCGATCGTCTCCAGGTCGCGGAGCTCGCCGACCAGAATGATGTCCGGATCCTCGCGCAGCGCGGCGCGCAGCGCGCGCTTGAACGAGGTGGTGTGCGGGCCCACCTCGCGCTGGTTGATCAGGCAGTTCTTGTTGTCGTGCACGAACTCGATCGGGTCCTCGATCGTGAGGATGTGCTCGTTTCGCTCGCGGTTGATGTAGTCGATCATCGCGCACAGCGTCGTCGACTTGCCCGAGCCGGTCGGTCCGGTGACCAGGACCAGGCCCTTGCTCAGGTGGCAGAGCTTGAGGATCGGCTCGCTGAGGTTGAGCTGCTCCGCGGTCAGGATCTCGCTCGGGATCTGACGGAACACCCCGCCCACCCCGTGCCGCTCGCGGAACAGGTTGCAGCGGAAGCGCGCGCGACCGGTGAGCTCGTAGGCGAAGTCGGTGTCGTTCTCCGCCTCGAACTGCGCACGGTTCTTCTCCGGGGTGATCTCGGCGACGAGGCGCTCGACCTGCGAGGAGTCGAGGGCCGGCTTGCCCTCCTCGACCGGCACGAGGTTGCCGTGCAGGCGCATCATGGGCACGCAGTTGGGCGAGAGGTGGAGGTCCGAAGACCCCTCGTCACAGATGATCTCGAAGTAGCGATCGATCGCTGGCATGCCGTCTCCTCGGAGTGAGCCCTAAGCCTACGCACGGCCCGCGAGGTTTCAATCCCGCCCGCACCACCGAGGCCGGTCGGGGAGCCTACAATGGGCCAGCTCGGAGGCCCGGTGGGGGACCCCCTGATCGACGAACGAATCCCGCGCGCGGCGGCCTCGTCCTACGACATCGCGATCGTGGGTACCCGGGGAGTCCCCGCCAACTACGGCGGCTTCGAGACCTTCGCCGAGGAGCTCGGGGCGCGCCTGGTGACCCGCGGGCACTCGGTGACGGTCTACGGGCGGGCGGCCTACGTGGGCCGTCACCCGCGCGTGCACCGGGGGATCCGGGTCGTCCCCGTACGCGCCCCGCGGGGCAAGCACCTCGAGACCCCGCTCCACACCCTGGTCAGCGCGCTCAGGGCGCGGGGCGCGGGGCACGACGTGGTCCTCGTGTGCAACGCCGCCAACGCCTTCGCGCTCCCGCTGTTCAAGGCGCCGACCGTGCTCAACCTCGACGGGATCGAGCGCATGCGGCGCAAGTGGGGCTGGGCCGGGCGCCTGTGGTCGCGGGTCAGCGAGCGCCTGGCCATGGCCATGGCCGACGCCCCGGTCGCCGACGCCGCGGTGATCCACGACTACTACGCCCGCCGCCACGGCCGCGAGCTCTCCACGATCGCCTACGGCGGCGACCACGCCCCGGCGGACCTCGACCCCGCGATCCTCGACCGCTACGGACTCAAGCCCGGGGAGTACGTGCTGGTGGTGGGCCGACTCGAGCCGGAGAACAACGCCCTGCTGGTGATCAACGCCTACCGCCGGGTCAGCGGCAACAAGCTGCTCGCGGTCGTCGGCGACGCCCCCTACGCCGACGGCTACCGCCGTGAGGTGCTCCAGGCGGCTGGGCGCCGGGTGCGCTGCCTGGGCGGCGTCTACGGCGCGGACTACTTCGCGCTCCAGCGCTACGCGGCCTGCTACGTCGCGGCGGGCGAGGTGGGGGGGACGCACCCCTCGGTGCTCGAGGCCATGTGCGACGGCGGCCCGATCGTGGCCAACGACGTCCCGGAGCACCGGGAGGTCCTGGGCGAGGCCGCGCTCTACTACGTGCCCGACAACGAGGCGAGCCTCGCGCAGCGGATCGAGGAGGTCCTCGGCGACCGCGCGCGGGCCAAGGCGCTGGTCGAGGCCGCGCGCGCGCGGATCCGCGAGCGCTATCGCTGGGCCGCGATCGTCACGCAGTACGAGGCGCTGTTCGCGCAGCTGTGCGCGGGGGGGAAGAAGGCATGAGTCGTCTGCTCACCTGCAGCGGCTGCTCGACGCGCTACGACGTGCGCTTGCGCGCGCCCGGCGAGCGCGTGCGCTGCCCGCGCTGCGAGACCGAGCTCGTCGTGCCCGCGCGCGAAGACTCGGTCGTGCGCGACAGCGGGCGCCTGCGCCTGGCCAAGGGGCCGGTGTGCGTGAACCACCCCCGCGC
>JAGQRJ010000255.1 GCA_020425635.1 Planctomycetota bacterium
CTGAGCTGGGGCGCCGGCGGCATGATCCTCGGCCTGCTCCTCGGCGTCGCCGTCGCGCTCGGGCTGAGCGTGAGCGCCGAGGAGCCCGACCTGCGCCGCGATCCGCGCTACCTGCGCCTCGAAGACCACCTGCTCAGCGACGACTGGGAGGGCGCCGAAGCGGACGCCCGCGCGTTGATCCTGTTGCACCCCGGAGACCCGCAGCTGCACTGCTACCTGGGCGACGCGCTGCTCGGCCAGGACGACCAGGAGCCCGCGGCGGCCCGGGCCTACGAGGCCGCCCTCGCCCTCGACCCGGCCCACCCCCGCGCCCACGAGGGCAAGATCCTCGCGCTCCTCGGCAACCGCGACTTCGCCCAGGCCAAGCTCGCCTGCGAACGAGCGATCGCGCTCTACCCCGAGTGGGGCCCGCTCTACCGCCGCCTGGGCAACGCGCGAGGCGAGCTCGAGGGCTTCGCCGCAGAGCTCGAAGAGCTCGAGCACGCCCTCGAGCTCGACCCGCGCGACTGGCTCGCCTACCGTCAGCGCTCGACGGCGCGCCTGATCGCCGAGCTCGACCTCGACGACGCCGAGCGCGACGCCCACGCCGCGATCGAGATCGTGGGCGAAGACGAGGCCTCGCTCTACGACAACCTGGTCGAGATCGCGCGCCGCCGAAAGGACTATCAGCGCGCGCTGCACCTCTCGGCCTTGGCCCAGGGCGCGGCCTTCCGCGACGCGCAGGTCGAGGAGCTCATGGTCCGCCGGGTGGGGGTCCTGCTCGACATGCCCGACACCCCCCAGCACCAGTGGCTGCAGCAGGCCGCCTCCGAGGTCGCCTTCCTGCTCGAGGCCTTCCCCAAGAACGGCTCGACCCACGCCCAGCACGCGGCCCTGCTGATTCGCCTGGGGAAGTTCAACGAGGCGATCCAAGCCAACGAGCGCGCGCTCGAGCTCTACGGCGAGAAGCACCCTCGCTCCGCCAAGGTCGTGCGCCAGAACAACGAGGTCCTGCGCGCCGAGCTCGAGCGCCGCAGGGCGCTGGGAGACGGGCAGGAGCGGTGAATCGGCCCGGGCCCGAGGCCGAGGTCGGCGCGCTGCGCGGCTGGCTGCAGCGGGTCGACGCGTTCCCGGCGACCTTCGGCGTGCTCTGCGCCGTGCTCGTGCTCTACGGCTTCGCGGCGAGCCGCGCGCCGCTCTCCACCCACGTCTCCACCGAGGCCCTGGTTCGCCTGGGGGCCTGTCGCGCCGACGAGATCCCGCAGCAGCCCTGGCGGCTGATCACCGCGGCCTTCCTCCACGCGGACCTCGGGCACCTGGCCTGCAACGCCGTCGGGATCCTGCTCCTGCTCCCCCGCGCCGAGGTCGTGTTTGGCTCCGCCCGCGCCTGGGCGATCTTCCTCAGCTGCGCCGTGGGCGGCAGCCTGGCCTCCGAGCTGCCGCGCCTCCTGCTGGGCCAGGCGCACTCCACTGTGGGCGCCTCGGGGGGCCTGTGCGGGCTGGTCGGCGCGCTCTACCTGGCCTACCGCGCGCGGGGTGAGCACGAGCGAGCCCGCCAGCTGCGCGACTGGGGGTTCTTGATCGCGGTGATCTCCTTCGTGCCCGGGGTCAACGGACTGGCCCACCTGGGCGGGGTCGTCCTCGGCGCCGCCTGGGGCGCCACGCTGCGCACCCCGGCGCACGCCGCCTGGACGCCGTGCGGTATCCTGCTGGGGGTGACCTGGCTGGCGGCCTTCGCCGCCGTCACCCTGCAGTAACCCCATGGACGAAGCCCTGCGAACCCTCGAGCGGCGCCTGCGCGCGGTCCCCGACGACCCGGAGGTCCGCGCCGAGTACCGTCAGGCCCTGGCGCGCACCCACACGCGCCCCGCGCTCGCCGCGCACCTCGACCGCGTCGAGGGCGTGCTGACCTGGCCGCGCGCGATCAACCTCGACTGGCGCGCGCCCCAGGACGCCTGGTCGCGCAGCTCGACCGCCTGGCTCCCTCCCAGCGCCGCGACCGGGGACTGGCGCGAAGCCTGGCGCGTGCCGGGCGCCGCGCGCTGGATCTCCAGCCGCGCCGTCCTCGTCCAGAGCGCGCGGGGCACCCTCCGGGGCTGCGACCCCGTCTCGGGGCTCGGCCGCTGGGAGGTGGCCAGCCAGCGCGCGCGCGAGGCCGAGTCGGAGACGGCGACGCACTCGGTGCTCCTGACCCGCGTGGGCTGGGCCGTGGCCCCCTGGGGCGCGGTCGAGGTCGTGCTCCGCCGCGAGCTCGACTGGCAGCTCGAGCGCCCGAGCCGGGAGGAGGACGCCGAGCGCGTCGACGTCGCGCTGGCCGAGTTCACCCTCGAGCTGACCGTGGTCGCGCCCGGACCCGAGGGCTGGTCCAGCGCCGAGCCCGAGGTCCTGCGCTTCCGCGCCGAGCCCGGGGAGGAGCTCGGCGAGGTCCTCCCCCCGCTCGCGGACCCCGACGACGACCTGCTCGAGCTGGCCCTCGACGAGGCCCAGCCCCTGATCGCCGTGCGCTGGCGCGACGACAGCGAAGACTGGACCGTGTGGCGCCTGGAGGCGGGCGCGCTCAGCCCCGAGCCCTGGACCTTCTCCGGCGCAGACCCCGCCTTCGCCCGCACCTGGCGCGCCGAGCCGACCCTGCTCCTGCGCGAGGCCGGCGACGCGGTCGAGGTGCGCGGGCTGCCCGACGCCGACCCCGACCCGCGCTTCCCCCGCGCGCTGCTCGCCGGACGCAGCCTGGAGCCCAGCGCCGAGGGCCACAAGGGCGCGCGCGTCCTGGTCCAGGCCGGCTGGCTCTACGCGACCCTCGGCGACGAGGAGCTCGTGGCCCTCGCGCCAGCGCGCGGGCCCCAGGAGCCCAGGCCGTGAGCGACGACCTCGCCCCCGGCGTCGCGCGCGCGCTGGGGCTCCCCCCGCGGGCCGTGGCCCAGGCTCTCGCGCTGTTCGCGGCGGGGAACACCGTGCCCTTCGTGGCCCGCTACCGCAAGGAGGCCACCGGGGGGCTGGACGAGGTCGCGCTGCGCAGCGTGGCCGAGCAGCACGCGCTCCTGAGCAAGCTCGAGGCGCGCCGGGCCACGGTGCTGGCGGCGATCGAGGAGCAGGGCGCGCTCAGCGACGCGCTGCGCGCCGCGATCCTCGGCTGCGCGACCCAGGCCGAGCTCGAAGACCTCTACCTGCCCTTCAAGAAGAAGCGCAAGACCCGCGCGACCCAGGCGCGCGAGCGCGGCCTCGAGCCCCTCGCGCAGCGAATCCTCGCCCAGCC
>JAGQRJ010000256.1 GCA_020425635.1 Planctomycetota bacterium
AGCTCGCGCAGCGAAAACTGACTGAGCAAGAGGTGGGCAGACCGCGGGCCGATCCCGTCCGCGCGCGCGAGCTGCAGCGCTTGCCGCAGCGACTCCGAGTCGTTCATGGCCTCCAGCGCGCAACCCGCGGACCGGCGGCAAGTCCCGGCGCGCAGGGCCAGAGCGCCCGATCGGGCTCACCCAGGGTGAGGCAAACGAGCAAGATCTGCCCGATCGACTCACTCGAACCGGCTAGCAAACGAAGCGCCTGAGGGCCTAACGCCCCGCCGTTTCAGCGGCCGCGAGAAAACCACAACGCACAACGCAGAATCCTCGGACTGGATTCTTGAAGTCTCCAGCGGGCGCTGCCATGGTGCCTTTGAAGCACTGGGACAGGGCCCGGTTCTGCTGCTTCACACCACAGGTTGGATAAATCCAAAGAGGAGCCGCGTCCCCTTTCACGGGGACGCGGTTCTCCGCTTTTTGGGGAGCTTACTCCTCGTCGCCGTCCTCGTCGTCCTCGTCGTCCTCGCTCTGGACCTTGGCCACCGCGACCACGCGCTCGTCGCCGTCGATCTTGATCAGGCGCACCCCCTGGGTGCTGCGCCCGATCAGCGAGATCCCCTTGACCTCGGAGCGGATCAGCTTGCCCGCCGAGGTGATCAACATGACCTGGTCTTCGTCGTTGACCGCGCGCGCGGCCACGACGAGCCCGTTGCGGGCGGTGGTCTTGATGTTGATGATCCCCTTGCCGCCGCGGTTCGTCTCGCGGTAGTCGTCGACCGGCGTGCGCTTCCCGTAGCCAAGCTCGCAGACCGTGAGCACCTGCGGGCCCTCTTCGCCCACGACCACGAGCGCGACGACCTCGTCGGTCTCGGCGAGGGTGATCCCCTTCACGCCACGCGACACCCGGCCCATGCCGCGGATCGTGTTCTCGTGGAAGCGGATCGCCTTGCCCTGGCGGGTGGCGAGCATCAGCTCGCGCTCACCGGTGGTCACCTTCACGTCGATCAGGTGGTCACCCTCGTCGAGCTTGACCGCGATGATCCCGCCCTTCTTGGGGCGCTTGAACGCGCTGAGCGCGGTCTTCTTCACGATCCCCTGAGCCGTCGCCATGACCAGGAAGCGGTCTTCGCGGAACTCGCCGGAGATCGGGATCAGGCTCGTGACCTGCTCCTCGGGGAGCAGCGCGATCAGGTTGCGCAGCCCGCGCCCGCGCGCGGTGCGCCCGCCCTCGGGGATCTTGTAGACCTTCACCCAGTGCACCCGCCCGTGGGAGGTGAAGCACAGCAGGTAGTCCTTGGTGCCCGCCTGGAAGATCTGGGTGACGAAGTCGTCGTCCTTGGTGTTGGCCCCGTAGAGCCCCTTGCCGTCGCGCTTCTGCAGGCGATAGGCCGAGAGCTCCGTGCGCTTGATGTAGCCCTTGTGAGTCACGGTCACGATCGCGGTGTCGTCCGCGATCAGGTCCTCGATGTCGATGTCCCCGACCTCGCCGGTCTGGATCTCGGTCTGGCGCTCGGTGGTGTAGGTCACCCCGTCGCCGCGGCGCTTCTTGGCGTATTCGGTGCGCAGGTTGGCGATGTCCTCGCTGAACAGCCCGACCACGCGCTCGTGCCGGCGGAGGATGTCCGCGAGGTCGGCCGCGAGGGTCTCCTTCTCGGTCAGCTCGGCGACGATGTTGTCGCGCGAGAGGCCCGTGAGCTGCTGCAGGCGCATGTCGAGGATCGCGTTGGCCTGGCGCTCGGTGATCGGCCGCAGCTCACCGTCGGCGGCGGGCGTCTTGAGCAGGCCGCGCAGGGCGTCGCGCGCCTCCTCGGTCGACTGCGCGCTGCGGATCAGCCGGATCACTTCGTCGATGTGATCGAGGGCCGCCTGCAGGCCGTGCAGGATGTGGATCCGCGCCTCGGCGCGCTTGAGCTGGAAGCGCGTGCGGCGGCGAATCACCTCGAAGCGGTGCTCGATGTACGACTGCAGGAGCCCGCGCAGAGTGAAGGTGCGGGGCTTGGTTCCGTTCTCGTCGAGGGCGATCATGATGATCGAGAACGTCGTCTGCAGCGGCGTGTACTTGTAGAGCTGGTTGAGCACCACCTCGGGGTCCTCACCGGTCTTGCACTGGAAGACCAGGCGGATCTTTCCGCGAGCCGTCTGGTCCTTGAGCCCGCTCAGCCCGTCGATCTTGTTCTGCGAGAACGCAGCCTGGACCTTCTCGATCAGGTTCTCGGTCGTGACCTGATACGGCAGCTCGGTCACGACGATCTGCTGCGAGCGGCCCTTCTCTTCGATGTGGTGGCGCCCGCGCAGGGTCAGGTGCCCGCGGCCCGTGCTGTAGGCCTGGCGGATCCCGCGGACCCCGCAGATCTGACCCCCGGTCGGGAAGTCAGGCCCCGGGATCAGCTTGAACAGCTCGGAGTTGGGGAGGTCGGGGTTCTTGACCAGGGCGTCGAGCGCGTCGCACACCTCGAACAGGTTGTGCGGGGGAATGCTCGTCGCCATGCCGACCGCGATCCCCTGCGAGCCGTTGCAGAGCAGGTTCGGGAAGCGCGAGGGGAGGACCTTGGGCTCGACGGTCGTGCCGTCGTAGTTGTCCTCCATGTCGACCGTCTCCTGGTCGATGTCGGCGACCATATCGACGGCGGCGGGCGCCATGCGGCACTCGGTGTAACGCATGGCGGCCGGGCTGGGCATGGCGATCGAGCCGAAGTTGCCCTTGCGGTCGATCAGCACGTAGCGCGAGGCGAAGTCCTGGGCCATGCGGACCAGGGTCATGTAGATCGCCTGGTCGCCGTGGGGGTGGTAGCGGCCCATGGCCTCACCCACGACGCGCGCGCTCTTCACCCGCTGCTTCGAGGGCAGCAGGCTGAGGTTGTGGGCCATGGCGTAGATCACGCGGCGCTGGGAGGGCTTCATGCCGTCGCGCACGTCCGGCAGGGCCCGGCTCTTGATCACGCTCATGGCGTATTGCATGTAGCTGTCTTGCATCTCTGCAGACAGCGCCCGGTCGACCACGCTTTGGTGCTCTTCCTCTTCGTTCTCAGCCACGCGAACCCTCTCGCCGAGGCCTCGTCCCGGAGGCGGCCTCGTTGGTCAAAACTATTTAGCTAAGGCACTTTCGAATAAGGCACTTAGGGCGATCTTCCGCGCCCCGTGCCAGGGCGCTCAGTCTACCATCTGCCCCCGTCTTCCCGGGGCGAGAAAGGGCGGCTAATTCCCCCGCGAAATCGCCTCCAGCCCGCGTACTAGCTGGGCTAGCCAGCCGTTGACCGGGGCGGGGACCCCGAGCTCGGTTGCGCGCTCCGCGAGGGCGCCGTTGATCGCGGACACCTCCGTAACCCGCCCTGCTTCAAGATCTTGCAGCGCGCTCGAGCGATTCCCCGCCGTCGCCTGGGCCACCCCCTCCCAGCGAGCTCGGGTGGCCTCCGGCCCCCAGTCGCCCTCGACCCCGCCCGCCTCGGCGCAGCGGGAGGCCTCGAGGGCCGCGCGCTGCGCCAGGTCGCGCAGCTCGGGGACCTCCAGCAGGGCGCCGTTGGGGCAGCGGGCGATCGCCGTGAGCGCGTTGATCGCGGCGTTGACGCCGAGCTTCTCCCACTCGGCGCGGGCCAGGTCGCCCACGAGCTCCACGTCCAGCGCTCCCTCCAGGAGCTCGGCGACCTCGCGGGCCAGGGCGAGGCTCTGCGGACGCAGGGGCGCGAGCGTGGTCGAGCCCCGCCCGGCGTGCAGCCCCTCCCGCCGCCCCACGCCGGGGGTGGCCCCCTCGCGGGTGAGGGCCACGATCACGCGCTCGGGGGCGCCCAGGGCGGCCGCCACCGCGGCGCCCCGCCCCAGCCCGTTTTGGAAGACCACCACCGGCGCGTCGGCGACCCCGCGCGCGACCTCGCACGCGGCCTCGGTGTCGCGCACCTTCACGCAGAGGAGCACCGCGGCCGCGTGCTCGGGCGCAGAGGACCGGGCGTCGAGGGCGAGCTCCCAGCGCTCGCTGCCCCGCCGGAGGGTCAACCCCGCGGCCTCGAGGCGCGCGGCGGCACCTTCGTCTCGCGCCACGAACACGACCTCGCGCCCCGCGCGCATGAGCAGCCCGCCGACGAGCAAGCCCAAGGCCCCGGGCCCGATCACGACGACCGGCAGCTCAGGGCTCGTCGTCGTCCACCCCGGCGACCAGCCCGTCTCCGACCGCCCCCCGGCGCGGCTTCGAGAGCGCCTCGGGCAGGCGCTCGCCCTCGCCGCGCTTCATGGCGAAGCCATGCTCCGGCGCGGGGAAGCTCCCGTCCTTGACCTCGGTCACGAACTGCTGGATCGCCTGGACCGCGAGCTCACCGAGCTCGGCGTAGCGCTTCACGAAGCGCGGCTGGAACTGCCCGCGCCCCAGCCCGAGGAGGTCGTGGAACACGAGCACCTGCCCGTCGGTGTGCGGGCCCGCGCCGATCCCGATCGTAGGGATCTCGAGGCGGTCGGTGATCTGCTCGGTCACGTCGCTCGGCACGCACTCGAGCACGAGGGCGAAGGCGCCGGCGTCCTCGAGCGCGATCGCGGCGTCGACGAGGTGCCGCGCCGCGAGCGCGCTCTTGCCCTGGACCTTGTAGCCCCCCAGCTTGGAGACGGTCTGCGGGGTCAAGCCGATGTGCCCCATGACGGGGATCCCCGCGCGCACGATCGCGGCCACCGTGTCTTGCACCTCGATCCCGCCCTCGAGCTTCACCGCGTCGACCGCGGCCTCCTTCATGAAGCGCCCCGCGTTGCGGATCGCGCCAGGCACGCTGACCGTGTAGCTCAAGAAGGGGAGGTCGCCGACCACCAGCGCGCGCTCGGTGCCGCGCCGCACCGCCGCGGCGAAGGTCAGCATTTGGTCCATGGTCACCGGGAGCGTGGTCTCGTAGCCGAGGCACACGTTCGCCACCGAGTCGCCGACCAGGATCAGGTCGACCCCTGCCGCGTCGACCAGCCGCGCCTGCGAGTAGGTGTAGGCCGTGAGCATGGTCAACGCCTTCCCTTTGCGCCGACGGACGCCAGGGACGGTGAGCCGGGATGTGGATTCGGAGTGCGACGACATGCTTCCTCACCCAGAGTTTACCGCGTCCGAGCGCAGGTCTCCGGCTCCGTCTCGCTCCGGCACCCCAGACCCGCTACAGTCTCCTCCATGACCTGCAAGGCCCGCGCGTTCGCTCTCCCCGTGCTCGTGATCTCCCTGGGCTCCGGGTGCTCCCTCCTGCAGCCGAAGCCCAAGCAACGGGGGACCTCCGGCGGGCAGACCGAGCCCGCGGCGAGGTCGGAGCCGCAGCCAGCCAACGACGGCCAGCGCTTCGCGCTCGATCCGCGCTACCTGCCCTTGACCGAGCTCGTCGAGCGGCCGGCCATGCCCGGCGCGTCGAACGTCTCCGCGACCACGATCAGCCCCACGGTCTACGTCCCCGACCTGCAGCGCTGGCTCGAGAAGCGGCCTCCAGGCTCGGTGATGTTCGAGTCGGTGTTGCGCCACGAGCAGGTGCACGCCAAGCGCCAGGAAGCCTACGGAGTCGATCCCTGGGTCAAGCGCTACCTGAACGACACCGCGTTCATGTGGGCCGAAGAGCAGGCCGGGTGGTACGAGGAGATCAAGCACATGGGCTACGGCGGGCTGAGGCGGAGCGCCGAAGACCTGGCCAAGATCCTCTCGGGCTATCAGAACCTGAAGGGCTCCATGGTCAGCTACGCGGAGGCGCTCGCCTGGGCCAAGCAGGTGCTCGACGGGTCCTGGCGCCCGCCGAACTAGAGCCGAGGGGGCCAACGTGGACGGTTCCATGCTCGACGCGAGTGTCTCGGGGGTCGTGCCCTCGCCGACCTTGGCGATCAACGAGCGGGTCGCGGGGTTGCGCGCGAGCGGGCGTGACGTGCTGCACCTGGGGCTGGGCCAGTCGCCGTTTCCGGTCCCCGAGCACGTCGTCGCCGCCCTGCAGGCCAACGCGCACCAGAAGGACTACCTCCCCGTGCGCGGGCTCCCCGACCTCCGCGCCGCGGTCGCCGACTACCACCGCCGCCACGAAGGCTCCCGGGCCAGCGCAGAGGACGTGCTGGTCGGACCCGGCACCAAGGAGCTCATGTTTGGCATGACCTTGGCCCTCGACGCCACGCTGCTCTTGCCGAACCCGAGCTGGGTCTCCTACGCGCCCCAGGCCAAGCTGCTCAAGCGCGCCGTGCGCTGGGTCGAGACCGACCCGGCCGCGGGCTGGCGCTTGACCCCTAACGCCCTCGAGGCCGCGCTCGCCGAGGGCGGCGGACACCGGATCCTGGTGCTCAACTCGCCGAACAACCCCACGGGAGCGGCCTACACCCCCGCCGAGCTCGAGGCGCTGGCCGCGGTGGCGCGTCGCCACGGGATCCTCGTGCTCTCCGACGAGATCTACAGCGGCGTGCACCACACCGGGGCCCACGCGTCCTTCGCGCGCTACTACCCCGAGGGCAGCGTCGTGAGCAACGGCCTGAGCAAGTGGTGCGGAGCCGGGGGCTGGCGCCTGGGGGCCTTCGTGTTCCCTCGCGAGCTGCGGCCGCTGCTCGACGCCATGGCCGTGATCGCGAGCGAGAGCTTCTCCGCCGTCGCGGCCCCCATTCAATACGCCGCGGTCAGCGCCTTCCGCGACGACCCTGCGCTCAAGCCCTACCTTCAGCGCAGCCGCGCGGTGCTCGCCGGCGTCGGCGGCGCGCTGCGCGAGGCCCTGGTCGCGGCGGGCCTGCGGGTGAGCCACCCCGAGGGGGGCTTCTACCTCTTCGCCGAGCTGCCCGAGTCGCGGCACCCCTCCGGCCTCGCGCTGTGCGAGGCGCTCCTCGAAGACGCCGGGGTCGCGGCCCTGCCCGGATCGGCCTTCGGTCGCCCCGCGGCGGAGCCGAGCATGCGCTTGGCCTACGTCGACTTCGACGGCGCGGCCGCGATGCGGCACGCCCCCGCCGGCGTCGACGCGGCCTTCCTCGCGGCGCATTGCGGGCGGGTCCTCGAGGCCGGTCGGCGGATCGCGGCCTTCGTCCGCGACTGAGCGGAGCTGGCGGGCGTCGTGCTCGACCGTGCGCGCCTGGCGTGCGGGTCGACCGATCTGACACGGTGCCTCGTTGTGGGCATTGCTGCCAAACGACTTACGTGGCGGATCGGGCGCTGCTTCAGATCGGTCGAAAGGAGACACCCTTGGCAACTCCACGCGTGTTACTGGCCGCGGTCTTCGCCGCCGCGTCCTTGGGAGGCACCGGCTGCAGCAGCCTCCGCTACAAGGAAACCCATGAGCTGTGGCGGGAGAGCGACGGCCACTTCGACGCAGGGCGTTACGACGAGGCCGTCCCCTATTACGACGAGTTGCTGCGCCGCGAGGAGTATCGCGCGCAGGTCCTGCGCGGCGTCTCCGAGGAGCGGCTGGGAGACGAGTCGGCGGCGGGCACCGACTACAGCGAAGCGGGCGCGCGCGGCGACGCCCGGGGCCTGCTCTACCTGGCGAACCTCCACATTCGTAACGGCGCCTACGACCAGGCCGAGGCGGACCTCGCCCAGCTCCGCGGCATGTCGCTCGGGCAGCGCGAGCAGCTCCTGCAGCTGACCCTGATCGGGACGCTGCGCCTCGAGCAGGGCAACCCCCGCTTGGCGGCCCAGAGCCTCGAGCGCGCGGTTCAGGTCGGCGCGAGCTACCGCGACGGCGCGACGCGACGCCACCTGGCCGACGCGCACTACAACGCCTCCATGGCCTATTACCAGCTCGGTGACTTCGGGCGCGCCTACTCGCACCTGGAGACCTACTCCGAGCTGAATCCGCCGAGCTCCGAGGACTCCTACCACCTGGGCCTCCTGGCCTACCTCGCCGGAGACTTCACCGCCTCCAAGGGCCACCTGCGACACGCCGACCCCGCCCTGGTGGCCGAGGCCGCGGCGACCCTGGACGACCCCAGCTTTGGCGCCGGAGCGCGCGAAGGGAGCTACGAATGAAGCGCTGGACCGCCGCGATCGCCCTCGCCGCCGCCCTCGGCTCCGCGAGCGCCCAGGACTCGATCCCTCCCACCGAGCCCGTCGAGTTGCCCGAGACCGGCGCGCGGGTCGCCCCGCTGCCGAACTGGTCGATCCGCAAGGAGGTCGACAACCTCGACTCCT
>JAGQRJ010000035.1 GCA_020425635.1 Planctomycetota bacterium
CGCCCGAGTCCGCGGACCCCACCCGCCTGCAGCAATGGCTCGCCGAAGCTCGCCAGGCAGGCCGCTACGGCCAGGCCCAGTGGCAACGCTGGATCGAGGGCTTGCGCCGCGCCAAGCCCGAGGCCGCCGAGGGCGAGGCCGCCGAGGCTCCCGCGGGGTCCCTCGCCAAGCGCCTGCTCGACTCGCCCCAGGTGCTGCGCGCGCAGCGCCGCGGGGCAGACCTCCTGCTGAGCCTCGCCTCCGCCGTCCGCGCCCAGGCGGAGCAGCTCGAGCGCGGGCTGAAGTCGCTGGGGCAACCCGTCGACGCCGACGCCGTCGCCCACTAAACACTCAACTCTTCCCGAGGGGAGCGGCGTCGCGGTCACGCGGCGCCGTTCCCCGACGGCCCACTTCTCTCCCTCCCTCCCCCGACCCCCCTGGAGCTCCGCTCCGGGGGGGTCGTCTCGTTCCGAGGGGCTCGTCGGAGTCCAGGGGGCCGCCGGCACGCGCGCTTCGAGCCTGCGGGTCGCTCAGTGCGCGAGGAGCTCGTCGGCGACGCGGCGGGCGACGTCGGCGTAGCCACGCGCCGTGAGGTGTGTGGTGTCGCGCAGCAGGTAGAGTTCGCCCGCGGGGGGGCGCTCGCGCCAGGCGTGGGGGAGGTCGATCACGCTCGCCCCCAGGCCCTCGAGGTGGGCCCGGACGAGGTCGTAGTGCAGCCGGCTCAGCGGGCGCTCGACCTCGTCTCGCCGGGGGAAGAGCACGACCACGAGCCGGGCGCCGATCGCGGCGCAGCGGGCCTGAATCCGGGTCAGCGCCTCGAGGGAGGGGGCCAGCGCGTCGGCGTCGATCCGCTCGGGGCGCCACGCGCTCTGTCGCTGCAGGCCCAGGGCGCCCTTGAGCTGCTTCACGCGCAGGCCGAGCACTCGGTAGAGCGCGCTGGCGTAGAGCCCGCGGTGCTCGATCCGGGCGCGCCACTCGCGCAGCTGGGCCGCGTCGCGGACCAGGTAGCCGTCGAGCACCTGCAGCCGCGCGGGGGCGCCGAGGTCCTTGGCGTCGTTGGGCAACCACCCGAGCACCACGGCCTGCGGGGCGAGCCGTGGGGCGAGGCGGTCCCAGAGCGCGGCCTCTTGCCGGGTGTCGTAGCCGGGGACCCCCAGGTTGAACACGGCGGCGTCGCGACCCGCTCCGCGGAGCAAGGCCTCGAGCTGCGCGGGGTAGGCCGCGTCGTCGGCGACCCCGAGCCCAAAGGTGCAGCTGTCGCCGAGGGCCACGACGCGCAACGCCGCGCTCGCGCGAGGCTCCCACGCCGAACCGCGGAACCCGGCCGCGTTGAGGGTCAGCGGCTCCACCTCGCTGTAGCCGCGGTAGGTCCCCGAGTAGCTCGGCGCAAGCGCCCAGCCCAGCTCGGGGTCGGGGCGAAAGATCCCCGGGCTGAAGTGCCGCTTGGGCTCCGCCGTGACGCCCGCCACCCGCACCGCGAGCTCCGCGACGAGCAACGCCGCGGCCACGCCGAGGAGCGCGGACGCGAGACGCCAGGCGCGGCGACGGCGGGGGCCACCCGACGCCGTCGCCCGCGGAGCGCTCACTGCGGGGGGAGCTCCAGCACCGGCTCGGCCGCGGGTCGGTAGAGCACGACCATGCGCCCGACCTGCTGCACGAGGGTCGCCTGGACCGACGCCGCCAGCTCCTGCGCGTCGACGTCGACGTGCTTGCCCACGCGGACCTTGAGCAGCTCGTGCTTGGCGATCTCGCGCCCGAGGGTCTCGACGAAGCCCGGGTTCAGCCCTTGCTTGCCGAGGGAGAGCAGGGGCCCCAGGGAGTGGGCCTTGCCGCGGAGGAAGGCCATTTGGGCTTTGGAGAGCGGTGCGTTCACGGGCGGGACTCTAGCATTCCGCGGCGCCGGGATCGCGCGCGATCTCAGTCGTCCTGGGCGCTGAGCGCGCTGAGGTCGGTGGGCTTCACCTCGGCCTCGCCGCGCGCTTCGCGTCGGGCTCGGCGCTTGGCCTTCTGGCGCGCCTTCTCCGCGAGCCCCAGGGCGACTTGCTGGCCGAGGCCGCGCTCGCCCCAGCGGGCGAGCTCGGGGGCGAGCACCTGGTCGCCCCCCGCCGCGAGGTAGGCGCGGAAGAAGCGCAAGCGGTCGCTCTTGGTCGCCTGGGGGGGGAGGTCGGCGACCTGGATCAGGGCGCGCAGCTTCTCCTTGCGCGACATGCGGCCGCGGCGGATCTCGTCGAGGTCGACCAACCACAGCGCCCAGTCGCCGTCGGGGGTCTGGCGGATCAAGAGGTTCTGCACGGCGAGGTCGCGGTGCTTCATGCCCTGGGCGTGGAAGCGCCCGAGCAGGGTCCCGAAGCGTCGGGCGAGGAGCTTGCGCGCGCGGGGGGTCACCTCGGGGCCCTGCAACCACACGTGGGGCATGGTCACGTCGGCGAGGCGCTGCATGAGCACGCTCCCGAGCCGCGGGATCACCCCCTCGAGGACCAGGGCGTAGTGCCGGGGCACCGGGATCTCGCGGACCTCGCAGGCCCGCGCCGCCTTCCAGGCGCGCAGGGGCTGGGGCTCGGCGAAGAAGCCCGCCAGGCGCGCCCGCCAGCGCGGGAAGAGGTAGAGCTTGCGCACGAGCTCGGGGCCGTCGAGGTCGAGGGTCGGCGGCGCGTCGAGGGTCTCGATCCGCGAGCGCTGCTTGGGGTGCGCGTGGACCACGGCCTTGGTCGGCTCGTCGAGGGCCAGCCACACGGCCTGGGCGGTCACGCTCCGCCGGCGCCACATGCGGCGCCCGCGCACCCCCTGCACGGCGTAGTCGGTCGAGTTGACCAGGCAGCGCTTGTCGCGGCTGATCAGCCGGCGCTGCTCGAGGCGCACCGCGGCGCTCCACAGCCGGGCGAACAGCGGCGCCGGCGGGCCCGCGCGGGGCTCGCGCTGCACGTAGGCGTCGACGAACCACTCGAGCTCTTGGCGGCCCCACGCCGCGGTGCGCGGGTCGAGCAGCCCGAAGGAGTGCGCCAGCTTGCCGAGCAGGGTCACGCGCGTCCCCAAGGCGAGCGGGCCGCGGCGCAGGCGGACCGAGTGCAGGTCGAGGGTCACGAGGGAGCCGTCGGCGCGCACGAGGAAGTTGGCCAGGTGCAGGTCGGGGTGCCAGCCGCCGGCGTCGAAGATCGCCTGCAGCACGCCCGCGAGCTGGGCGAGCAGCGCGCGCCGCCCGTCGGCGTCCTCCGCCTCGCGCAGCGCGTCGATCCGGCGGGCCAGCTCTTCGCTCTCGGGCACCGCGACCGTCGCCAGGTTCGCGGCCCCGACCCCCGCCCAGCCCGGGACCTCGCCCAGGATCACCGCGCGGGGGGTCTCGATCCCGCGGCTCGCGAAGTGGCGCAGGGCGTGGAACTCGCGCCAGGCCGAGCTCCCCCGCCAGAGGGTCGAGAGCTTGCGCAGGCGGTCGGGGACGCGGAAGCGCTTCACGTAGAGCGGCCCGCTCGGCCCCTCGGCGCGGACGACGTCGCGGGACTTGTTCGACTTCACCGTCTCGGCGCCCGGGAGCTCCGCCACTCGATCCGCGACCGCCGCCAAGGTGTCGCGCACGAAGGCTTCGTAGTCGGGTTCGACCCACCAGCGTTGGCCGCCGTGGACGAAGACGGAGAGGGGCTGCATGGGGGGATTGTAGGGGCTGGGTCGAGCGCGGCGAGCGTCCTCGCGCCCGAGCTTCGCGGACGAGCGTGGCGGATCCTCGGGCCGGCCTGCATGATCACTCCATGCACGTGCAGCACCTGCTCTACGAACCGCGCCGGGCTGGGATCTCTCAGCACGTGCTCTCCCTGGTGCGCGGACTACCCGACGTGCAGCACTCCGTGCTCCTGTCCGCTGGGCTGCGGGGGGTGGCCAGCGAGCTCCGCGCGCTGGGGTGCGCGGTGGAGGAGGTCGCGATCGGCTCGCGCTTCGTGCCCCGCGCCGCGGTCGGGGAGCTCCCGCGCGCGATCCGCGCCGCGGGGGCCGACGTGGTCCACCTCCACAACGTGCACACCGGGCTGTTCGGCAGCGTCGCCGCCCGCCTGGGCGGCGCGCGGCGGGTGGTGTTCACCCCTCAGACCCTCGACCTCAGGCGGCGCTGGCTGCGCCCCGCCTTCCTCGCGGCCCTGCGCCGGCTCGCTCGCGACCACGCCGCCTGGGTCGCGGTGAATCGGGCGCAAGCCGCGACCATGCGCACCCTGCACCCCTTCCCCGAGCGCGTGCACTGGATCCCCAACGCCGCGCC
>JAGQRJ010000257.1 GCA_020425635.1 Planctomycetota bacterium
AGGAACGCCAGGTGCGTGCGCTGCATGGGGTCGCCGAGCAGCGCGGCCATGCTCTCCTCGTCGGCGGTCTGCGAGAGGTCGGGCTGGGCGGCGCCGGGGTCGGGGAAGCGCAGGGTCAGCGCCGGCGCGGGGTAGGCCGCGCAGAAGGCCTCGAGGGAGCTGAGGTCGGCCGCGGCGACGAAGTCGGTCAAGGCTTGCATGCGCTGCCTCTACTTGGGGCCCAGGAGGTAGACGGTCATGCGCTCGCCCCCGTTGTGGGCCACGTAGCAGTGATCGCCCGAGATCACGATCGCGCTGACCCCCGACAGCTCCGCGCCGGCCCCGCGGACGGTGGGCAGGTCACGCGGCCGCGCCCCGTCGAAGAGCGAGAAGCTGCGCTTCTTGTGCACTTGCACGCTCCAGGCTGCGCAGCCCGCGGCCGCGGGGGACCCTTGCATGGGGGCCGGCTCGCGGGCGATCTCAGCCGCGCTGAACTCGAGGATCCAGGCCTTCGCGCTCTCGCGCTCGGGGAGCAGCAGGGCGCGCCCGTCGCGCCAGCGCGGCAGGTCGTCTTCCCCAGGGGGCCTCGCCGAGAGCGGCAGCGGCACCAGCGAGGGGGCCTCGCCGAGGTCGACGCCCCGCAGCCCGAGTCGCTGGACGTCGTGGGTGGGCGACCAGCGCCACACCCGCTCGCTGGTCAGGACGCAAAGCGAGCCGTTGGGGGCGGTCGAGAGCGCGAGGATCGACTCCCCTGGCTCCAGGTGCCTCGAGAACTCCAGGTCGCTGAGGCTCACGCGGTCGTCGCGCACGTTGAGCATGCCCGGGGTCTCTCGCCAGGGGAGCAGGCTGCTGTTGAGGACCAGGCGCTGCACCCGCTCGCGGGTGGCGACGTAGAACACCTCGTTCCCTGAGCCGCGCGCGAGCCCCCCCGGCGCGATCGCGCGCACCGGCAGGTCGAAGAGCACCCCGAGCTGTTGGCTGATCAGGCGGGGACTCCCCGAGAACGCGCCGAACACGGCGAAGGTCAGCCAGGTGTCCGAGCGGCCGTGGACCAACACCGCGCAGCGCCCGGCGGCGGCGGCGCAGATCGCGACGATCTTGCCCTCGGGATCCGGGTCGTTGCGCGACAAGCGCTCGGGCCAGAGGAAGGGACGGTGGCGGGTGAAGGTCGTGCGGGTCGCCTTGAGCGCCTGCTCCTGGTCGACCTCCTTCAAGAAGGTCGGAGCCGGCGGGGCGAGCGAGGTCACGGCGCGAAAGGCCTCGCCGCAGGCCTCGACGGTCTTGGGGTCGTCGGGGGAGAGCCCCAGCGCAGCCTCGGCCGCGGCGGGGACGGCGCGCTGGGTTTGGCGCGCGAGCTCGAACGCAGGCAAGAGCATGGCCTGGCGCAGGAGCGCCTCGGCGCGGGCGTAGGCCAGCCCGGCCGCGAGCGCCTCCTCGAGGGTCCCGCAGGCCCGCGGGGCCTCGGCGGCGAGGCGCTGCAAGCCCAGCTCCGGCAGGGTCCGCGCCGTCAGCTCACGCCACCGCGACGGCAGGACCTCGGCCGCCCGGCTCGGCACGAGCTGGCGCAGCTCGGCTTCGGCCGCGTGCAGGGCCCCGGCGTCTCCGGGCTTCGCCGTGAGCGCGCGATTCGCGCGCTCCGCGGCGGGCTGCAGCTCGGCCAGGAGGTGCAAGGCCCGCGCCACCCGGCCGCTGGTCGCGTAGGTCTCGCGCAGGGCCTCGCGCAGCGGCTCGAGGTCGACGGTGTCGGTGCCGGTGTCGGTGCCGGTCTCGGTGCCGGTCCCGGTGTCGGTGTCGGTCTCGGTGTCGGTCTCGGTGTCGGTCTCGGTGTCGGTCTCGGTGCCGGTGTCGGTGCCGGTCTCGGTGTCGGGATCGGTGTCGGGGTCGGTCTCGGTGCCGGTCCCGGTGTCGGTCTCGGTGCCGGTGTCGGTGCCGGTGTCAGTCTCGGTCTCGGTCTCGGTCTCGGTCTCGGTCTCGGTGTCGGTC
>JAGQRJ010000258.1 GCA_020425635.1 Planctomycetota bacterium
GCCGTCTCGGTGTCGCTGACCTCGCCGCCGAAGAGGAGCTCGCCGCTGCGCCCGTCGCGCACCTCGACGGCGAGCCCCGCGGAGACCCACGACGCGAGGAGCACGTAGTTGCGGTCCCATTCGCTGACCTCGCCGAAGACCACGAGGTCGACCCCGAGCGCCGACCCGACCTGCTGAGCCACGCTGCGCCGGTCGGTGGCCTGGACCTCCGTCCGCGGAGGAGTCATGGCGGCGAGCTGCGCGTCGACGACCTGGGGAGGGAGCACCTCAAGGGGGGCGAGGCGCAGGTTGGCGATCAGCTTGTCGCGGAAGATCCTCGGTCCGTTGGCGCGGGCGTAGGCGTCGTCGGACATGAGCGGCACGACGTCCATCATGGCGCCCAGCGGCACCGCCAGCCCGAAGTCTCCGTCTGCGCGGTCCGCGAAGGGCAAGACGGCCACCCTCAGCGGGGCGCGGAGGCGCAGCTCCGGGGCGCGGTGCTCGACGGTGAGCGTCTGGCAGCCGCAGAGCGGCGCCAGCAGCAGCAGCAGCGCGCGGCTCATTCCGGGGACTCCTCTCCGTCGGCGGCGACCTGGGCCGGGGCTGCGACCCAGACCGGATCGCCGAGGGCCCCGGTGGCGCTGAGCGCAGCGACCGCGTAGCCGGCCGCGTCGGACCGGGCGGGGACCCTCGCCTCGAGGTCCCGCACCCGCCCCAGCTCCCGCAGCGCCCCCCGCGCGGTCCGCTCGTGGATCACGTAGGCGCTGACCTCGACGGCGGTCGGCGAGGGCCGGGGGGGGCAGCCCCAGCGGAGCTCGACCTCTTGCCCCCGGCGCTGGACGAGCAGCTCCAGGGGACGCCCCGGCAGCCGGGCGTCGACGCAGAGCGGCAGCTCGCGCGCGTCCGCCGCGCCGAAGGGCCCCGCGAGCACGAGCCGCGGGGCCCGGCAGTGTTCGCCGCTCGAGGCGCGGTAGCGTCCCTCGTAGCGACCGGGGGCGACCTCGAACAGCGGCACGGCCCGGCCGCCGCTGAGCCGCAGCATGGCGCGCTGGCCTGGGGTCCCCTGGAGGTGCAGCCGCAGCCGCGCCCCCGGACCGAGGGTGTGGGCGGGCGTGGGTGCCCTCCCAGACGACGCGCTCCGGGCGTCTGCGCTCCAGGGGTGGTCGTCGAGCTTCCAGCGCGCCGAGGCGATCCGCGGGGGCTCCACCGAGGGAGCCTGTGAAGCGCGGGGGAACTCGCGCGCCAGCTCCCCGGCCAGCAGATCCGCCAGGCGCAGGAAGCCCAGCTCGGAGTGGCTGTCGAGGGTGTCTTCCAGGCCCTCGACGGGCTGGCCCATTTCCATGAGCAGGCCGCCGAGGTCGCCCTCGGTGCGCTCGAGGGTCGCGAACACCTCCCCTGCGTAGCGCAGGTCGAGGACCTCCATGCGGCAGCCGATCGAGCGCCAGTAAATGATCCCCGCGGGGACGTGCAGGTCCTCGGTGAGCACCCCGCGCACGATCAGGTCGACCCCGAGGGCCGCGCGCAGCGCCGCCGGGCTGGCCTCCCACGCTCGGCGCGGGTCGTCGAGCCCCGCGTCCTTCAGCCTGCGCGCGACCTGCGCGTGGGGCAGCTGGAGGTAGGGCAGCAGCGCCAGCCGCCCGGCGATCACCCGCTGCAGCTGATCCGCGCGGGCCCCGAGGTGCGCGAGGAGCTCCGGGTCCGCGGCGTGCTCGAAGCGCAGCTCGGCGGCGGGGAGGAAGGGCAGCACGGCCAGGCTGCGGGGGGGGTCGATCCGCGCGTCGTCCCGCACCCACACACTGCTGCAGCCGAGGCAGGCAGACGCGAGGACGGCGAGCGCGCCGCGCAGTCTTCGCCGGGCGGTCACGGCGCCTCCCCGCCGCGGCGCAGCCCCGGGGGACCCACGGAGATCACCCCGGGCCGCGCCGTTTCTCCGAGGCCGTGGACGCGGTAGCGCAGCGCCCGGTCCGCGGGCAGGCTGAGGACTTGCGCGTCTCCGGGGGCGAAGGGCCGCGCGGGCTCGCGCGGCGGCCCCACCTCGCCTCCGGGGTTCGGGCTCGCCTCGTCCTCGAGCTCGACCGTGACCAGGCGGTCTCGTGTGTCGTTGAAGAACAGGACCGTCGCCGGTCCGACGAGGACGAGCTCGGCCGGACGCGGTCCGCCCTCGCAGATCCGCACCAGGGAGGCCGGCGGCGGAGGGGGGGCAGGCGGCGCCGGCGCCGGCAGCGGGGCGGCGGCGCAAGCGCA
>JAGQRJ010000259.1 GCA_020425635.1 Planctomycetota bacterium
GTCGGTCTCGGCGTCGGCGTCGGCGTCGGCGTCGGTCTCGGTCTCGGCGTCGGTCTCGGCCTCGGTCTCGGCCTCGGCCTCGGTCTCGGCGTCGGTCTCGGCCTCGGTCTCGGTCTCGGCCTCGGTCTCGGTCTCGGCCTCGGTCTCGGTCTCGGCCTCGGTCTCGGCGTCGGCCTCGGTCTCGGCGTCGGCGTCGGCCTCGGTCTCGGCGTCGGTCTCGGCGTCGGCGTCGGTCTCGGCGTCGGCGTCGGCCTCGGCCTCGGTCTCGACCGCTAGCGCAGCAGCTCGCCGGTGCGCGCGCGCTTGATGAACTGGCCGCCGCCCGCGGTGACGAGCTTGCCGTCCTCGCAAATCACCCGCCCGCGGGAGAGCACGACCTCGCTCCAGCCCTGGACCTCGAAGCCCTCGTAGGCGCTGTAGTCGACGTTCATGTGGTGCGTGAACTCGTTGTGCACGCTGATCCGCTCCTTGCGCTCGGGGTTGAAGACCACGATGTCCGCGTCGCTGCCGACGGCGATCGTGCCCTTCTTGGGGAACATGCCGAAGGTCTTGGCGGCGGCGGTCGAGGTCAGCTCGACGAAGCGGTTGAGGCTCAGCCGGCCTTCGACGACCCCCGCGTGGTACATCAGGCTCAGGCGGTTCTCGACGCCCGGGGCGCCGTTGGGGATCTTGCGGAAGTCGCCGAGCCCGAGCTCCTTTTGCCCCTTCATGCAGAACGGGCAGTGGTCGGTGGCGACGTTGGCCAGGTGCCCCATGGCGAGCCCTTGCCAGAGCACGTCCTGGTTCCACTTCTCGCGCAGGGCGGGGGTCATGACCCACTTCGCGCCCTCGAAGCCCTCCTTGTCGTAGATCGTCTGGTCGAGGAGCAGGTACTGCGGGCAGGTCTCGGCCATGACGTCGACGCCGCGGCTGCGCGCGCGCTTGACCTCCTCGAGGGCGTCCGAGCAGGAGAGGTGCACGATGTAGAGCGGCACCTTGGCGACCTCGGCGATCGCGATCGAGCGATACACGCCCTCGGCCTCCATGCGCGTCGGGCGCGTCGAGGCGTGGTACTTGGGGTCCATTTTCCCGTCGTTGACCGCCTCGCGAATGATCTCGTCGATCACGATCCCGTTCTCGGCGTGCATGCAGATCCGCGTGCCGTTGTCGCCCGCCTGGCGGAACGCGCGGTAGAGCGTGCCGTCGTCGACGTAGAGCACGCCGGGGTAGGCCATGAACAGCTTGTAGGAGGTCACCCCTTCGTTGGCGAGCTTCTCCATTTCGGGCAGCCGCTCGACGGGCATGTCGGTCACGATCATGTGGAACGCGTAGTCGATCGTGGCCTTGCCCTCGGCCTTGGCGTGCCAGGTGTCGAGGCCCTCGATCGTCGACTTGCCCTTGGTCTGCACCGCGAAGTCCACGATCGTCGTCGTCCCGCCGTGGGCGGCGGCCTTGGTCCCGGTGTCGAAGTCGTCGTTGGAGGAGGTCCCGCCGAAGGGCAGGTCCATGTGCGTGTGGGCGTCGATCCCGCCGGGGATCACCAGGCGGTCCTTGGCGTCGATCACCTTGTCGGCGTTGACCTTGAGGTCCTTGCCGATCAGGCTCACGCGCTCGCCCTCGATGAACACGTCGGCGTAGTAGTCGTCGGTGGCGGTGACGATTCGTCCGTTCTTGATCAGCACGCTCACGGTCGGTCCTCCTGGAGTCACACGGAGTAGTCGATTCGCCGGGGGCGCGCCACCCGCGGGGCTCTCCAAGAACGCGCTTGTCCCCGACCCGCCGGTTTGGTCCATTGCGGGCCCGGCGCACGCGCGCAAGTGGTTCCCTGGGCGCGCCTTCCGACGTCCCGCGCCCCGCCGGCGGAGGCTGCATGAGCGAGACCCCAGAGCCCACCCCCGAGCCGCGGGACCCGTCCCCGGCCGAGTCGAACCGCGTGCCTCGGGAGGAGGAGCTCCTGCCTCCCGAGCCGGGCCCGGCGGCGGCGGCGCCCTCGGCCCAGGAGGTCGCCCACGACGGCGGGGCGACCGGCCTGCTCTACGGGATCGACGACGTTCCGCCCCCGGCGGAGACGCTCGCCCTCGGCTTCCAGCACTACCTGACCATGTTCGGCTCGACGGTCGCGATCCCGCTGATCATTTCCCCGTGGCTGGGGATCGAGGACAACGCCGAGAAGGCGATCCTGATCGCGACCATGTTCTTCATTTCGGGGGTGACCACGCTCCTGCAGACGACCTTCGGCAACCGCCTGCCGATCGTGCAGGGCGGCACCTTCTCCTTCCTCGGCCCGACCTTCGCGATCTGCAGCATGGCCATGCTCGCGGGGACCGGCTGGGAGGTGAAGATGCAGCACGTCCAGGGGGCGATCATCTCCGGCTCCCTGGTCGAAATCGCGCTCGGCGCGACCGGCGTCGTGGGCAGCATGCTGCGCTTCATTGGCCCGATCACGATCGCGCCCACGATCGCCTTGATCGGCCTCGCGCTGTTCAAGTTCGGCGCCCCCGAAGCAGGCCGGGACTGGTGGATCGGCGGGCTCACGATCGGGCTGATCATTTTGTTCTCGCAGGTCCTGCGCAAGACGCACCGCGCCTTCGAGCTGTTCCCGATCCTGCTCGCGATCCTCGTCGCCTGGGGCGTCGCGGCCTTGCTGACCGCGACCGGGGTCTTCGTCGAGGGCGATCCGAGCTACGTCGACACCACGACCCTCTCCAAGACCGACTGGATCAACGTCCCCACGCCCTTCCCCTGGGGCTGGCCCCAGTTCGGCATGCCCGCCTTCGTGGGCATGCTCGCGGGCTACATGGCCTCGGTCGTCGAGTCGATCGGCGACTACTACGCCTGCGCCCGCCTCGCGGGCGCGCCGCCGCCCGACAAGAAGCTGGTCAACCGCGGGATCACCTTCGAGGGGATCGGCTGCCTGATCGCCGGGGTCTGGGGCACCGGCAACGGGACCACGAGCTACAGCGAGAACGTGGGCGCGATCGGGCTGACCCGGGTCGGCAGCCGGCGCGTGGTCCAGGCCGGGGCGTTGCTCATGCTCCTGCTCGGCTTCGTGGCCAAGTTCGGCGCGCTGTTCACCACGATCCCGCAGCCGATCGTGGGCGGGATGTACTGCGCCCTGTTCGGCATGATCGCGGCGGTCGGGCTCTCGAACCTGCAGCGGGTCGACCTCAACAGCTCGCGGAACCTGTTCATTCTCGGCTTCGCGTTCTTCATGGGGCTCAGCCTCCCGGTCTACTTCGAGGCGCACCCCGTCGACTTCTCCCCGCCGGTCACCGCCGAGCCCACCCCGATCGCTGAGGACGCGCCCGTGCAGGCCGACGCCGGCGCGCTGGCGACCCTGGGGCTGACCGCCGAGGCGACCGTGCGCCAGGCCCAGGCGGTTCACGCCAAGCTCAGCGCGCTCTACGCCACCCCGGAGCTGCGCGGCGCGAACCCGAAGCAGGCCGAGGCCCTGGACGCGGCGCTCAGGACGCTCTCGCACGCCCCCCCGCCCAAGCCCCAGCCCAACGCCTTCTGGCAGGCGCTGCAGAACCTGATCAACACGATCGGCACGACCGGCATGGCGATCGGCGCCCTGATCGCGCTGATTCTGGATAACGTGATCCCCGGCACCCCCGAGGAGCGCGGCCTGACGGCCACGCACCACCACTAAACGGAGCTCGCATGCAATCCCAGGAAATGATCGACCTCTGCAAGAAGCACACCCTGTGGTCGTGGAGCGCGAGCGACAAGGTCAGCCCGCTGCCGATCGCGCGCGCCGAGGGAATCTACCTCTACTCCCCCGAGGGCCAGCGGATCATCGACTTCAACAGCCAGCTCATGAGCGTGAACATCGGCCACCGCCACCCCAAGGTGCTCGAGGCCATGAAGAAGCAAATGGACTCGCTGCTCTACAGCTTCCCGGGGTCGGCCACCGAGGTCCGCGCGCGGGTGAGCAAGAAGCTCGCCGAGCTCGTGCCTGGCGACATCAACACCTTCTTCTTCACCCTCGGCGGCGCCGAGGCCAACGAGAACGCGATCAAGGCCGCGCGCCAGTTCACCGGGCGGCACAAGATCCTCAGCCGCTACCGCAGCTACCACGGGGCCACCAACGCCACCATGCAGCTCACCGGCGACCCGCGCCGCTGGGCCAACGAGCCCGGCACCCCCGGCTTCATTCGGGTCATGGATCCGCGGCCCTACGACTACAGCTTCGGCAGCACCCCCGAGGAGCAGACCAAGAACAACCTGCAGTACCTCGAAGAGGTGATCACCTACGAGGGCCCGCACACGATCGCGGCCATGTTCATCGAGACCGTGACCGGGACCAACGGGATCCTGCCCCCGCCCCCCGGCTACCTCCAGGGGCTGCGCGCCCTGCTCGACAAGTACGGGATCCTGCTCGTGTGCGACGAGGTCATGTGCGGCTGGGGCCGCACCGGCAAGCTCTTCGCCTTCGAGCACGGGGACATCGTCCCCGACATCGTGACCATGGCCAAGGGCCTGACCAGCTCCTACATTCCGCTGGGCGCCATGGGCGTGCGCGACGAGATCGCCGACCACTTCCGCGAGAACGTGTTCTGGGGCGGGCTGACCTACAACGCCCACGCCCTCGCGCTGGCCACCGCCGAGGCGGTGATCGACGTGCTCCTCGGCGAGGGCATGGTCGAGAACGCCGTGCGCATGGGCGCGGTCATGCGCAAGGAGATGGACCGCCTGCAGGCCAAGCACCCCAGCGTGCGCGAGGGCCGGCAGATCGGGCTGTTCGGCATGATCGACGTGCAGAAGAACAGCCAGGGCGAGTCGATCGCGCCCTACAACGGCTCGCACCCCGCCATGCTCAAGCTCGGCCAGTTCTTCCGCGACGAGGGCCTGTTCACCTTCATTCGCTGGGGCAGCTTCATGTGCAACCCGCCGCTGTGCATCACCGAAGAGCAGCTGCTCGAGGCCTTCGCGATCGTCGACCGCGGGCTCGAGATCACCGACGAGGCCTTCGAGGGCTAGCGACCTGGCTCTGCCTGAGCCGGTGCTCAACGGCATGCTTCAGGGAGCTTACGCTCGAGCGGTAGCGCCCCCTGACAGCTCCTCAACGCGGAGACGCTGAGAGCGCAGAGGTTCGCGGAGACCGCCTCGGGCAGCCCCTTCAACTCCTCTGCGGAGCCTCTGCGTCCTCCGTGCCTCTGCGTTCGAACAGTCTGAGCTCTGCCATGCGCGCACCTTCCCCGGCTCGCGAGGGGCTTGAACCAGAGTTCAGCCACTGGCGAGCGCGGGCGGGCGCGGTCACTGTGGGGCGTAAGGAGCGGACCATGCACCGCCTGATTCTGTGCGCCCTCACCGGCGCGCTGCTCGTGATCGCCACCGGCTGCCCCAAGGACGAGCCGCAGAAGGCCACCCCCAACCCGGGGGGTGACTCGGTCGTGCACGCGGGGAGCAGGGCCAAGCTCAAGACCGACATGCTGACGATGAAGAAGATGTGCGAGTCGCACTTCGCCACCGAGGGGGTGTGGCCCGAGACCCTCGAGGACGTGGTCGCCACCAAGCTCCTGCGCCACGAGCAGACCCTCGACCCCTGGGGCAACCAGTACCTGATCGAGCAGCAGGGGAGCACCGTGCGCGTCTACACCCTCGGCGCCGACGGCGAGGAGGGCGGCGAAGAGGCCGACCGCGACTGGAGCACCGACGACCTGTGAGCCCCGCCCCCCACGACCGAGCCCCGCGACGCGCAGGGCGAGACCGTGACTGACGGCGCCCTGCGCGTGGTCGCGATCAGCGACACCCACGGGCTCCACACCCAGCTCGAGCTCCCTCCAGGAGACGTCTTGCTCCACGCCGGCGACTACTCGACCCACGGCGCGCCCGACGAGTTCTTCGAGTTCACCGCCTGGTTCGCGGCGCAGCCGCACCGCCACAAGCTCATGGTGGCGGGGAACCACGACGTCGTGCTCGAGCAGAACCCGGAGGCCTGCTTGCCGCAGCTCCCGCCCTCGATCACCTACCTCCGCGACCGCGCGGTGACCGTCGAGGGCGTGACCTTCTACGGCGCGCCCTGGACCCCCGAGTTCTGCCGCTGGGCGTTCATGCTCGACCGCGGCGCGCCGCTGCGCGCCGTGTGGAGCAAGATCCCGCGCGACACCCAGGTCTTGATCACCCACGGCCCTCCCTACGGACACGGAGACCTCGTGCCTGGCTACGGCACCCCGCCGCGGGCGGTCGGCTGCCTCGAGCTGCTCCTGGCCGTGGCCCGGGTGCGGCCGGCCTGGCACGTGTTCGGGCACATTCACGAGGGCTACGGGGTCAGTCGCAGCGACGAGCTGCCGACCCGCTTCGTCAACGCCGCGCTCTGCGAGCCCGACTACGAGAGCCTGCGCGCCCCCCTCGTGTTCGAGGTCGCTCCCCGCGCGAGCTGAGCCGGGACACCCCCGCGCCCAGGCGCTAGGCTGAGGGCATGCCGTTCCGTCCCCTCGCCGTGTGCCTCCTCGCCCTGCTCTGCGGCCTGGGCTCGGGCTGCAGCATGTTCCTCCAGGGGGCGTCCCTCGACGAGAAGCGCGCCTCGGTCGCCGCCTACGAAGAGCACGCCGTCGCCGGCCAGCCCTTGCGGCGCTTCGTCCGCGCGCGGATCGGGCTCCTCGCCCGGGGCCGCTTCGAGGACGACGGCGGCTTCGCGATCTTCAGCAACGGGACGGCCGTCGCCGTCAGCGACGACGGCTACTTCTTGACCGCCGGCCACTGCGTCGAGGGCGAGGAGGGCGCGCTCTTCCTCGCCCCCGCGCCGCTGGTCGCCTTCGACCCGGGCACCCTGCGCCCGGCCCGGGTGGTGTGGCGCGCGCCCGACTGCGACCTGGCCCTGCTGCACACGGAGCTCCGCCCGCAGGCGTGGGTCGACCGCTGGGGGCGCGGGCCCCTGGCCCGACCTCCGGTGATCGGGGGCGGGTTTCCGGGGACCCCCTACGTCGTGCTCGCCGCGGGCCACGTGCTCGAGGTGCTGCACTGCGCGAGCGAGGGCGCGGTGCTCGAGGTCCACCACGACGCCCCGGTCCGCCGCGGCGACAGCGGGGGGCCCGTGTTCTCTGCGGCAGGGGCCTTCCTCGGGGTCAACGTGGAGGGGATCTACCACTGGCCCTTCCTCGAGCTGACCGCCAAGGCGCTGCTCCCCGACGAGCGCTTCGTCCGCGCGCGGATCGAGGCCGACCGCGCGGCGCGCTCGCGCTGATCCACGCCGGGTCCGGGCTCGGTGGCGCGGGCGCGCGGCTTCGTTCAGACTCGTCGTGTGACCGACTCCAGCCGCCCTCCCTTCTACCCCTCCTCGAGCTCGGGCAGCGGCTCCGGCGGGTGGGTCTCGCCCGCCTCCGAGAGCCAAGGGGGCCAGCAGATCGGGCTCTACCGCACCCTGCATGAGCTCGGGCGCGGCGCGTTCGGGGTGGTCTACCTGGCGCAGCACACCAGCCAGGGCCACCAGGTGGCGCTCAAGCTCATGCTCGACCCGCGCAACAAAGAGGAGCTCCAGCGCTTCTTCCGCGAGGGCGAGCTCGCGGGCCGCTTGAACCACCCCGGGATCGTGCGGGTCCTCGACCGCGGCGTGCACCAGAACCTCCCCTGGCTCGCCATGGAGTACTGCCCGGGGACGAACCTCCGCGAGCGCCTGCTCATGGGCGCGCTCTCGGTGCCCAAGGCGTGCGAGCTGATCGCGCAGGTCGCCGAGGCGCTCGAGGCCGCCCACGCGGAGGGCGTGATCCACCGCGACCTGAAGCCCGCCAACGTGTTGCTCGGCGTCGACGGGCGCCCGCGGATCACCGACTTCGGCCTCGCGCGCGGAATCGGGAACGCCCAGTTGACCCGCAGCGGCGACGGGCTGGGGAGCCCGCTCTACATGCCCCCCGAGCAGTTCCAGGACGCCAAGCACGTCGACGAGCGCGCCGACGTGTATGCGCTGGGGCTCCTGCTCTACGAGGCGCTCACCGGGCGACAGCCCTTCGAAGGCTCGACCGTGCTCGAGATCAGCGAGGCGATCCACACCGGGAGGAGCGTCCCCCTGCGCACCCGGCGGGCAGACGTCCCGAGCTGGCTCGCGGCGGTGTGCGA
>JAGQRJ010000036.1 GCA_020425635.1 Planctomycetota bacterium
AATTGGTCTTCCGGATCGGTGGTTGCTGCTTCCGGCAAGCGTTGTTTGAGCGTGCGCAGACCCTGCAATTGTTGTTGGACTGCGCGGTCCAGCGCCTGCGGCTCCCTTGGGGTGAGCGCGAGCAGCTTAGCTGCGAGCGCTAGGGGGCTCGGGACGAGCCCCCTAGAAAAGCTGATCTAGGGGGCTTTGCCCCCTAGATCCACCAGCTCATGATCCCGGCGAAGCCCATGACCATGGGGTTCGTCGCCAGGGGGCCCCAAAACCGCTCCCAGGCGGTGAGGGTCGGCTCGGCGGTGCTCGCGCCGCCCGAGGTGGAGCCGTTGGTGCTCAAGGTCTCGCCGGCGGGGTCGGAGCCCTCGCTCCCGCTGCCCTCGGACCCCTCGGCGTTCTCGCCAGGCTCGCTCGCGGTCTCACCCTCTTCGCCTTTGGCGGACTCGCCTTCCGGGGTGACCGTCTCTTCGACCCCCGCGCAGTCCTTGCCCTCGATCTGGCACAGGTTCTTGTCGGCGGCGATCTGGCGCAGGGCGCGAGAGCCCGTCGAGATCAGGCCGACGACCGAACACACCATCACGATGGTGAGCAGGATCGTGTACTCGGACAGGCCTTCGGCCCGTCGCTTACGCCTCAGACATGGAACCACGGTCCATCTCCATTCTCTCGGGGCCCAACGCTAAGCAAGCTCGGTTCCGCGCACAGTTTCGTAGGGCTTAACGGCACCCAGGCGACGCCATCCGAGCACACCGTGTCACCCAGAAACCAGATACGTGTCGGAGGCTCGGTGACGACCAAAGAACACAACCCCTTGGCCCTCAATGGGCTGGGACGCCAAGCCGGAGCAGCTCGCCCTTGAGGGTGCGCTCGACCCACTCCAGGGGAATCCGGTCGAGGTCGAGGTAGGGGAGCTCGCTGGCCGAGAGCATTTCGGCCACCTCCGGGGCGGTGAGCACGTAGTCGTCGGCCGCGGCCTCGGCGTCCACCGCGTCGAGGAAGGCGAGCAAGGTCCCGGGCTCCCGGCGCTCGAGGTGCAGCCACACCGCGAAGCTGCTCACGTAGAACAAGTAGCGGTCGGCCTCGGGCGACCCTTCGCTGGGGTGCCAGGGGTGCGCGCTGAGCTCCTTGGCCCGCTCGAGCATGCCGTGCAGCTCGGCCAGCCCTCGCCCGCGCAAGCTCTCGGGGTCTTCCTTGGCGAGGCTCTCTTCGACGCGGCGCAGCGACACGTCGACTTCGCTCAGGCTCAGGTTTTGGTCGTCGAGCATGAAGCGCCGCGAACGCACGATCCAGTCGGCGATCTGCCGCCAGCGCAGGAGCGAGACCCACTCGATCCCGTCGGCGTGGCGCTCCTCGACGTAATGCAGCCCGAGCTCGAGGGCCTTGCGCGCGGCGTCGAGGTTCCGAGCAATGCACACCTCGTGCTCGGTGAACTCGGCGATCCCGTCGTGGACCCAGCGCAGGTAGGGGTCGAGCACGGTCACGCTGCGCAGCACGGTGGCTTCGCTCAGCTCGTGGGCCACGGTGTTGAGCAGCTGCTGGTGCGTCCCCTCGTTGTCGACGTTGACCGGGTAGGGGAACACCACGCGCTCGCCCTCGAGGGTCGCCAGGGTCTGGAGCACTTCGGGCTCTCCCGCGCCGGCGACTCCCGCGGGCTCGTAGAGCAGGAGCTCCGCTTCGGGGGGGCGCCGCCGCAGGCGACCGCCGACCGAGGCGCGGACCTCCGACACGTCTCGCGCAAGGCCCTCGACCCAGGGTCGCTCGAGCTCTGCGGGGCGGAAGTAGAGCGACACCTCGCCGAGGCTCACGTGCTGCATGGTCGCGCGCTCGGCCATGGTCGGAGGCCCCGCGGCGCACCCCGCCAAGGGGGTCGCGAGCAAGACTCCGAGGATCGGGCGACGGCAGCGGCGCATGACCCCAAGGTATCAGGCGCGGAGCGCTCTCGCTCCGGGATTCAGCCGGCGCGCGTCCCGGTCACGTTGAGTCGGTAGCTGCGCGCGCGGGGGTCGACGTCGACCGCCTCGAGGGTCAGCTTCGCGCCCGCGGCCGCGTTGAAGCGGGGGGGGCGCACGGTCAGCTCGCGGGCGAGCTCCTCGACGTGCACGCGCCAGCGGGAGGGGCTCGCCGACACGAGCCAGCCATGGAGCGGCGCCGAGTGGGCGGCCAACCAAGAGCAGAGCAGGTAGCGCTGCCGCTCCTCCTCGGCCTGGCGCATTCGGCGCTCGCCCTTGGGCAGGAGCTCGCAGAGCTCGCCCACGGTGACCGGGGCCCAGGGGCGTCCGCGGCCCAAGCTCGCGAGCAGCTGCCCCTGCGCGACCCAGTCGCCGTAGCGACGCAGCGGCGAGGTGGCCTGGACGTAGGCCTCGACGCCCAACCCGTGGTGCGGGAGCGGCTCCGGCCCGACCTGCACCGGGGCCGGGCCTTCGGCGCTCGCCTGCCCGCGAAAGGGAGCGGGCAGCCCTGCGGCGATCAGGGCGCGCGCGGCCTCGTGGTTGTAGTGCACCATGCACTCGCCCACCACCCGAGACGACGCGCTCTGACGGCCGTCGACGCTGCGCTGCACCCGGCCGTGCTCGTCGATCCCGAAGCGCACGCGCACGCGCTCGAGCGAGCGCGCCCCCCGCTCGAAGCGCGCCGCGCGCAGGCCCTCGGCGAGCTCGACCCAGGGCGCGAGCTCGGGGAGCGGGTCGGCCTCGTCGTAGGTTAGCGCGCGGTCGACGCGGATCCGGGTCGCGGCGAAGCGGCCGTCGGCGAGGCCCGTCGCGGTGGCTCGCGCGATCCAGCTCAGCGCCGGGCGGTCTTGCCCCTCGGCGAGGGAGTAGCGCTCGACGAGGGCCTGGGGCAGGAGCGGGAGCACCCGGTCGTCGAAGTAGGCCGTGCTCGCCCGGGCCCGGGCCTCGGCGTCGAGGGCGCCACCCAGGGTCCAGCGCGGCCGCGCCACGTGGATCGCGACCCAGGTCTCGCCGCCCTCGTCCCACAGCGAGAGCGCGTCGTCGGCCTCGTGGGTCCCGGGAGGGTCGATCGCGAGGGTCGGACGCGCGCGCAGGTCGAGGTCGGCCTCGCCGGCCTCGACCTGCGCGGCGGCGGCCTCGGCCTCGGCGGCGGCGGAGAAGCTCAGCGCGAGGCCGCTGCGCTCGGGGACCTCGTTGACGTGGCGCGGGAGCAGACCGCGCCGCTCGAGCACCTCGAGCAGCGCGTCGGGCGTGGTCCCGCCGAGCTCCTTGGCCACGTCGCGCAGCTCCCGCGACGCGTCGACCGGCGCGCGCAGGGCGTAGTCGATCAGCTCGTCGAGCAGCTCCCGCAGCGCAGGGGGCGCCTCGCGCGCGTCGGAGTCCCACCAGGCGCGGACCTCGCTGAGCTGCGCCTCGCGGCGCGCCTGCGCGACGCGTCGCGCGCGGAGCTGGGCGTAGACCTCGGGGTCCTGGCGCACGAGCGCGCCGCCCGCCACGCGCACGCAGTCGATCAGCCGGCCCTTCGCGTTGAGCAAGCCGAGGGCGAGGCGCGAGATCGCGTCGTCGCTGCGCTCGCCGAGGGTGGCCTGCGCGAGCTCGGCGAGCGCGTAGCCGCGCTCGGGCTCGAGCTGCGCGTGCAGCGCGGCCTCGTCGAGCTCGGCGCGAGCCGCCTGCCAGCCCTCGAGCCGCGCGCTGACGAAGCGCCCCGCCGCTTCGTGGTTCTTGGCCTCGACCGAGGCGCTCAAGGTGTCGAGCAGGCGCCCCTGCGGGATCCGCTGCAGCTTGCCGCGCGCGTCGATCAGCTGGACCTTGGTCGGCCCGGCGCGCTTGATCGCGCCCAACTCGAGCCCGCCCTTGCGCTCGTACCACACCAGCTGAAAGTCCATGCAGGGATCCTACGCGGGCGCGGCGGCGCATGTGCGAGACTGCGCGCATGAGCCTCTCGCTGCTGCCCTTGACCGCCGCGCGGCTCCAGGCGTTCCGCGCGCTCCTCGGCGGCCCCGACTTCGGCGGCTGCTTCTGCGCGGTGTGGACCGCCCACGGCCCCGACTGGGCCGCGCGCTGCGGCGACCCCGCCCAGCCCAACTACGCCGAAGCCGCGCGCCGCGTCGCCGCGGGGGAGCACCTCGGCTACCTGGTCGAGGACGACGGGCAGCTCGTCGCCTGGTGCGGCGCGGGCCCCAAGCCCGGCTTCCCCTTGCTCGCCAGCAAGCTCGCCAGCCGGCTGAGCCCCATGGACCCGGCGGTGTGGAGCGTGGGCTGCCTCGCGCTCTCGAGCGCGTGGCGCGGCGCGGGTCGCTCGGCGCGGGTGCTCGAGGCCGTGATCGAGCGCGCTCGCGCCAGCGGCGCCGAGGCCCTGGAGGCCTATCCGACCCTCCCCTGGGACGAGCCCCGCAGCTACCGCGGCGCGCACTCCACCTACGCGAGGCTCGGCTTCGCGATCGTCGGCCGCGAGGCCGAGGGCGAAGGCGAGGTCTTGCTCATGCGGCTGGAGTTGGGATCGGGGCCTGGCGCAGCCCCATGAGCTCGGGGTCTAGCGCTTCTCGACGCGCCCGCTGACGGCCTCGAGGGCGGCGATCGCGGCCTTGGAGGCCTCGGCGATGTGCGCCTCGGTCCCGCCCAGCCAGATCCGACCGAAGGCGCCGAAGGGGCGGACCTCGATGATCGAGATCGGCGCGGCCTTCTCGGCCTCGTTGGCCGCGAGCGCGGCGTAGCCGGCCGGGTAGACCTCGAGAATGTAGAGCGTCTGCCCGCCGAGGAGCATGTTGCCCCAGCGGTCGCGGTTGACGAGGGTCGCGTGGTAGGGGCTGACGTTGGTGATCGCCTGGGAGGTCATGACCTTGGGCTTGAGCCGCTGGTCTTCCTTGAGGCCCATGGCGTCGAGGATCGCGCGCCCCGCCTCGCGGACCTCGCCCTGGTCGAAGCTGTGCACCTCGAGCAGGCCGTAGGCGCGCTCGACGACCTGGATCGCCGGCTGGACCCCGGTGGCCTTGAGCGCCACGTCGGTCAGGCGGTTGATCTCGATCCCAGGAGCCACCTCGACGTAGAGCGACGCCTGGCGCTCGACGGGCAGGTAGCCCTTGCCGGTCGTGGCCACGAAGGCGGCGTACTGCGGCTGCAGGATGTCGATGAAGCTGTAGGTGCGGAGTTCGGCCACGGCTTGCTCCCGGAGTGCGGGCGGCGCGGGCAGAGCCCGCGCCGCTCAGGGGACTTAGGCCGTCGCTTCGGCCGCGATCGAGGGAAGAATGCCCTCGACCTCGGAGTGCGGGCGCGGAATCACGTGCACGCTGACGAGCTCGCCCACGCGGCGGGCAGCGGTCGCGCCAGCGTCGGTGGCGGCCTTCACCGCGCCGACCTCGCCGCGGACCATGACGGTGACGTAGCCGCCGCCAATGGTCTCCTTGCCGATCAGCTTCACGCGCGCGGCCTTGACCATGGCGTCTGCCGCCTCGATCGATCCGACCAACCCGCGCGTCTCAATCATTCCAAGCGCGATCTGGCTCATGGTGTCTCCTCAGTCCTTAGCGCCCCGATTGGCGCGAAATAATGGCTTCGATATCGGCCGGGGTCAACGGGCTGGCCCCGAATCCTACAGGTGTTGGTTGCGGTGTGGCCGCGCCGGGGGCGCGGTAGCCGGTGTGGGCCACGGCGGGGGCCGAGCGGTAGCTCGGGGCCGGGGCGTGGGCGGCGGCCCCGTCGCCCCAGGGCAGGCGCGGGTCGCCGAACTCGCGGCGCAGCTGGTGCTCGAGGCGCTCGTCTTCGGCGAGCATGGCCTCGTTCACGAAGGCGATCCGCTTGGTGTTGATCAGGTGCAGCGGCCCAATGTTGTCGCTGAAGATGTTCCCGCCCGGGGTCCCGCAGCCGAGGGTCATGCTCGGCGAGAGGTTGGTCGTGTAGCCGATCGAGCCCATGGTCGTGGGGCTGTTGACGTTGATCCGGCAGGCGGGCATGCGCAGCCCGAACTCCTCGACGGCCTGCTTGTCCTGGGCGTGGATCCCGCAGGTGTGGCCGAGGCCGCCGTAGTGGATCACCGCGAGGCACTTCTCGATCGCCTCGCGCTGACTGTCGGCGGTGTAGAAGGTCAACAGCGGGGTCAGCTTCTCGATCGAGAGCGGGCCGTCCTTGCCGATCTTCTCGTAGGGCGCGATCAAGACCGTGGTGTCGGCGGGCACGCTGAAGCCGGCCATTTCGGCCAGCCGGCGCGGGAACTGCCCGACGATCTCGGCGTTCATGTGCCCGTTCTTGTTGATCACCGGCTCGAGCTTCTTGATCTCCTCCGGGCTGCAAATGTGCGCGCCGTGGCGGGTGAACGCCTCGAGCACCGCCCGCTCGAGGCTGCGGTCGCACACGATCGACTGCTCCGAGGAGCAGATCGTGCCGTTGTCGAAGACCTGGCCGAGCACGATCGCGCGCACGGCCTTCTCGACGTCGGCGCTGGCGTGAATGTAGACCGGGCTGTTGCCCGCGCCCACGCCGATCGCGGGGTTGCCCGAGGAGTAGGCCGCCTGGACGAGCCCCGGCCCGCCGGTGGCGAGCACGATCGAGGTCCAGCGGTGGCTCATGAGGTGCTGGGTCGAGTCGAGGGTCGGCGTGGTGAGCCAACCGATCGCGCCCTCGGGGGCGCCCGCGGCGCGCGCGGCCTCGGCCGCGATCCGGCAGGACTCGGCGATGCACTTCTTCGCGCGCGGGTGCGGGCTGACCACGATCGGGCAGCGGGCCTTCATGGCGATCAGGCACTTGAAGAGCGCGGTCGAGGTGGGGTTGGTGGTCGGGATCACCGCGGCCACGACGCCGGCCGGATGCGCGATCTCGATCACGCCCTGGGCCTCGTCGCGGTGGATCACCCCCGCGGTCTTGAGCGACTTGAACTTCTTCCAGGAGAACTCGGTCGCGAAGATGTTCTTCAGCGTCTTGCCGGTCACGTGGCCGTAGCCGGTCTCTTCGACGGCCATCTTCGCCAGGCGCACCGCCTCGCGGCGCCCTGCCTCGGCGACGGCCTCGGCCCAGCGGTCGGCGTCGGCCTGAGAGGCCTGCTCCATGATCAGCCGCGCGTCGCGGGCGCGCTGGAGCTGGTCGCGGACTTCTTGCAGCGCGGCGAGGTCCTTGTCCACTTAGCCCTCGCTCCCCAGCGCCACGACGCCCGGCAGGGGGCGACGGCTGTGCGACCCGCCGGGCGGGAGCAGCGCGTCGAGCTGCGCGTCGGGCTTGGGGATCCGGTGCACGCAGGCGAGCTCACCCACCGCGCGCGCGGCCCGGGCTCCGGCCTCCGTGGCTGCGTTCACCGCTCCGACGCTGCCGCGCACGATCACGGTAAAGGACCCCCCTCCGCTGGATTCGCGCCACGCGAACCCCGTCTCTGCGGCCTTCGTCATGGCGTCCAGAGCCTCTACCGCCCCCACCAAGCCCGTGGTCTCGACCATGCCGATGGCGTTCGTGTACAGAGGTCTGGCCATGCGAAGAGCGAACTATAGGGGACTTACGGGGGCGGGGCAAGCGGCCCGTGAAGCAGATTCTCGGCGACCCCCGGGGCCCGAGGCCGGGGGCTACTCCTCCCCGTCGCCCTCGGCCGGAGGCGCGTCGGCGAAGGTGGCCCCGCCGCCGCTGATCAGGATCCCGCCCCCCTCGCGCAGGGCGTCGAGGAAGTCCCGGGTCACCTTGCCCGAGTCGATCAGCTGCTCGTGGCTGTGGTAGCGCCCGCCGTGGCGGACCTCGGCGCGCACGTAATACAGCCGCGCGCCGCCGCCGTCCAAGGAGCGCAGCCCGACCTGAACCTGGACCTGCTTGGGGTCGACGCCGTGCGGCTGGGCCTGGGCCTCGAGCGCGGGCTTGAGCGCCAGGACCTGCTCGGCGGTGGGGAAGCGCCCGACCTTGTGCACGGTCTCCTCGCAGGCGAACTGATACTTGATCGCGCGCCCGTAGGGCACGCCCACGAAGGCCGCGAGCCCGATCACCGCCAACGCCGCCAACCCAAGGTGCCAGCCCTTCATGCGCCCTCCTGCCCTGACTGTAGCGCCTGGCACCCGCTCCAGCGAAGTGCAGGCTGGCGGGCCCCAAGGGCCGAGGGTAAACTGGGGGCCGTTGGGGCGATTAGCTCAGTTGGTTAGAGCGCTACCTTCACACGGTAGAAGCCACAGGTTCGAATCCTGTATCGCCCAACACCTCGGAGCCCCCTGGCGCACGACCTTGCGCCAGGGGGCTTTGGAGTTGGTTCGGCCCGCGGGTCAGCGGGCCTCGAGCGCGGCCTGGGACCGCGCGCGGAGCTCGTGCAGCTTGGCGGCGTCGGGCCCGCTCGCGCCGAGGGCGAGCGCCTGGTCGCAGTCGAGGATCGCCTGGGCGTGGCGCCCGAGCTCGGCGTTGCTGAGCGCGCTCCGGTAGTAGACCCGGGGGTCGCGGGGGCTGAGCTCGAGCGCCCGGGCGTAGTCGTCGAGCGCGTCGGCGTGGCGCCCCAGCGCGGCCTTGCTCCGCCCCCGGCTGAGGTAGGCCAGAGCGCTGCTCGGGTCGAGCTCGAGGGCCTCGGTGCAGTCCGCGATCGCGTCGGCGTGCTGCTCGAGCGCCGTCTTGCAAACCCCGCGAATCAGGTGCGCCGACTCGTAGCGCGGGTCGAGCTCGAGGGTGCGGTCGAGGTCCGCGATCGCCGCCGCGTGCTGCCCGAGCGAGAGCCGGCAGATCGCGCGTTGGAAGTAGCTCAAGGGGACCTCGGGGTCGAGCTCGATCGACCTCCCGAGGTCCTCGATCGCCTCCGGGTAGCGGCGCAGGAACGACTTGCACGCCCCGCGCAGACCGTAGGCCTCGGCGTCGCGCGGGTCGAGGAGCAACGCCTTGTCGCAGTCGCTGATCGCCTCCGCGTGGCGCCTCAGCTGGCGCAAGCACGAGGCCCGATTCCTGTAGGCGACCGCGATCTGCGAATCGAGCTCGAGCGCTCTGCTCGAGTCGGCGAGCGCTTCGTCGTAGCGCTGCAGCCCGATCTTGCACGCCCCCCGGTTCACGTAGAGCGAGGGGTTGTTGGGCTCGAGCTGCAGCGCCTCGTCGTAGGCCGCGATCGCCTCCACGAAGCGCCCCTCGGCGGCGCTCCGCACGGCGGCGTCGTAGAGCTCCTCGACACGCTGGCTCGTCGCCGCGTCCTCGCGCGGGAGGGTCGGCGCGGCCTCGCCGACCCTCGCGGCGAGCGCCGCGCGCGCCGCCTGGACCTTCTCCGGGTTCGCGACGCCGAACTCCAGCGCCTTGGCGTAGTCCTCGAGCGCCTGGACGTCGCGGCCCACGCGCTCGCTGCTCAACGCCCGGTTGAGGTAGAGCATGCCCACGTCGCCCGGCGCAGGCCCGAGCTCCAACGCGCGGCTGAAGTCTTCGATCGCCTCCTCGAAGCGCCCGAGCTTGGCGTGGCAGACCCCACGGTTGGTGTAGGAGGCGGCGTCCCCCAACCCGAGCTCCAGCGCGCGATCGAAGTCGCCGAGCGCGTCGGCGAAGCGCCCGAGCTTCGTCTTGTGGTGGCCGAGGCTGTTGCGAAACTTGGGGTCCTGGGGAGCGAGCTCGATCGCCCGCTCGTAGTCCTCGATCGCCTCCTCGAAGCGCCCGAGGTTCGCCTTGCAGGCTCCTCGGTTCCCGTAGGCGTTGGGGATCTGCGGGTCGAGCTCGATCGCCGCGTCGAAGTCTGCGATCGCCTCCTCGAGCCGCGCGAGCTGCGCCAGGCACTCCCCTCGCGAGGCGTAGGCCTCGCCCTGGCCAGGGTCGAGCTCCAACGCGCGGTCGAAGTCCTCGATCGCCTCGGCGTAGTGGCCGAGCTGCAGCCTGCACATGCCTCGGTTCCGGTAGGCGCGGACGGCGCGCGGGTCGAGCTCCAACGCGCGGTCGAAGTCTCGGCGCGCCTCGGCGAGGCGCCCCAGCCGCGCCTGGTTGACCCCGCGGCCCACGAGGGCCTGGACGTTTCTCGGATCGAGCGCGAGCGCCTGGCTGAAGTCGCCGACCGCCTCCGCGCAGCGCTCTGCGTCGCCCTTCGCCTCACCCGACGCGATCAGCGCCTCCGCGCGTTCGCGGCTCGGGTCCGGCCCGCTGCCGGGGCTCCGGCCAGAGCCCCAGGCCACCAGGCCGAGCAGGAGCCCCGCGCAGGCCGCGCCCACGAGCGGCGCCACCCACACGCGACGCCGCCCCGCGGGGGCGCCCTCGGCCAGCACCAGCCTGCGCGCGACCGCCTCCGCCGAAGCCGGGCGGTCGGACGGGTCGACGCTCAGGCAGTCGAGGGTCAAGGCCTCCAGCCACTGCGGGACCTCGGAGCGCAGCCTGCGCGGGGGGAGCGGCGCGGAGAAGCGCGCCGTCTGCAGGTACTCCTGCAGCGAGTCGGCGACTACCGGCGCCCGCCCGGTGAGGCAGGCGTAGAGCACGCCCCCGAGGCCGTAGACGTCGGTGCGCGGGCCGAGCTGGTCGAGCTGCCCCTGCGCCTGCTCTGGCGCCCAGTATCCAGGGGTCCCGTGAAACACGCCGGTCGCCGTGAGTCGCGTGCCCGCCTCTTGCTCGTCGAGCACGAGCCCGAAGTCGGTGAGCAAGGCGTCGGGCCCGCGCAAGAGCACGTTGTCGGGCTTCAGGTCGCGGTGCAGCAGCCCGCACCCGTGCACGTAGCTCAGCGCCTGCGCGAGCTGCTGCGCGACCCGAATCGCCTCCCAGATCGGCAGCGGTCCGCGCTTCAGCCGCGTCTGCAACGACTCGCCCTCGACGAACTCCAGCGCGAGCCAGGGGCTGCCCTCGTGCTCGCCCGCGCCCAGGATCGGCACGACGTGCGGGTGCCGCAGACGGCCGAGGGCCAGAACCTCGCCCTGAAAGCGCCTGCGCACCCGCGGGTTCGCCGAGCGCTGCGCGTGCAGGAGCTTCAACGCGACGTGCCGCCCGCTCGGGTCCTGAGCGCGGTAGACGACCCCCATGCCGCCGCGCGCGACCTCATGGAGCAGGACGTAGGGTCCGATCCGCTGCACGCAGAGAGTGTGTCCGACCGGCGGGGCGCGCGCTACGCGTCCCGACCGCTCAGGGGTCCGGGCCGGAGGGCTGGAGGTTGAGCGCGGTGAGCAGCACCCCGAGCATGAGGGACAGCGCCCCCAGCGGGACGAGGAGGATCCCGACGCCCGGGTCTCCCCCGTGGAGCACGAGGCCGGCGAGGAAGAACCCAGCAGGGATCAAGATCCCCGCCGCGCGCAGGCAATGGGACGCGAGCGCCCGCCGGCCGCCTGGCGGGGCGTAGCCCCAGCGGATCGTGGCCGCGAACGCGAACTGCATGAGCCCGAGCAGGGTGCCGTGGGTGTGGCTCAGGGTCCACATGAGGCGGCGCGTCTCGTGCGCCGGGTGCAGGTAGTAGCTGGCCTTGAGCGCGTGGAGCGCCTCGAGCAGCACCCCCAGGGTCAGGAACACGAAGAGCGACCACCAGCCGAAGCGCAGGTGGGCGTGGACGAGGCCCGCGTCTTCGGGTGACTCGCTCACTGGGCGTCTACTCGACCAGGTCGACGGGGCGCTGGTCGCGGAGCCCGAGCAGCCGAGTGTGATCGGGGGTGAAGTCCCCGTCCTCGTCGTGGGGGAAGCCGGGAGGGGGGGGCTGCGGGGTCTCGCGCCAGCGCCGCAAGGCCTCGAGCCGGGCCGCGCCCCGCACGTCGGGGCTCGCCAGCGGCTCGTAGTCGAAGTCGGCGAAGCCCGGGAGCGACGCGAGGCTCCGCGCACCGATGAAGCGCACGGCGTCGTAGGGGTCGGTGAGCGTCTCCGCCAGGTAGCCCGGCAGCCAGGCCCGCCCCGCCGCCTCCTGCGCCGGCTCCCAGCCCATGCTCCAGGCGGTGAGGGCGCGCACACCGGCGTCGCCCGTGAGCAACCAACGCACCCCGGCCGGGACCTGCGCCTGGTCGGGGTCGAGGGCAGGCGGCTCCTGCCCGTACCACGCCTGCAGCCGCTCGGCCGTCCAGGCCAGGCTGCGGTCGAGGTGGCAGAGGTTGCAGGCGTTCGGGCGGCCGGTCTGGAGCTCGGTGTTCACCTGCGGGCTGTCGATCGTGTGGCTGCGAATCGCCTTCTGCAGCGCGTAGCTGGTGTGCGGCATGTGGCAGTTCATGCACGCGCTCCCCGCCGAGTCGCTGGCGTGGAAGGTGTGCGCTTCGATCGCCTCGCCCAGGTCCTCGTGGCAGGCGACGCAGGCCTGGTTGCCCTGCGCGTCGACACGCAGCAGGTCGTCGGCCCAGGCGCGGGGCTCGCGGGGGTCGTCCTCGGGCTGGTGCAGGGAGTGGCACGAGAGGCAGCTGAGCTCGCCGCGCTGGTAGCAGGGGTTCTCGAGCAGCGAGTTGTATTCGCGCCCCCCGACCCGGATCATTCCGTCGGACCAGAACCTGCCCTGCATGTAGCCGGGGAAGAACTCGGTCAGCTGGCGATCCAGCGGTGAGGCGTCGGCCGGGTCCGCCGCGAAGCGCACGATATGGCGCGTATCTTCCAGCCGATCGCCTGGGCGATAGCGGAAGCCTTCGACCGCCTGCCGCTCGTAGTCGCGCTGGCTCTTGCTGTAGAACACGGAGTGGCATTGCCCGCAGACTTGGGTGGCGCGGTCGTGGGGCAAGCGCGCCGGATTCACGATCGTGGGGTCTCCGTCGCCCTCCAGGTAGCGCAGATACCTGCGCGCCGGGTCGCGATTCACGCGCACGTGCTCTTCGCCCGGCCCATGGCAGGCCTCGCACGAGATCCCGATCTCGGAGACCACCGTGTCCGCGGGGCCCTCTCCCAGGATCCGGCTGCGCGGGTCCGTGGTGTGGCAGAGCACGCAGGTGCGATTCCAGCGCGACTTCTCCGAGGGGGGGTGCTGCTGAACCGACGGAGGGCGGAGGAAGGCCGAGTTCCGCGGGATCCAGCGATTCTCCTGCAGGAGGAACACGAGCGGAAACTGGTCGAGGGTCCGCCCCTCGCCCGAGGAGAACCAGTAGACCTGCATGGAGTGGGAGCCAGTCGTCTGCACGACCTGGTGCCATTGCAGGTCCGCGCCCTGCTCCGGGGGGATCCCGACCCAGAACTCCGACCCGCGGCGCTCCACGCGGTAGGTCTTGCCGAGGAAGGTCAGCGCCCCTGCGTCGAAGTCTCCCGCGACGGCCCCGGGCATGGCGACCTGGGTCATGGTGCTGTGGTACGAAGCGCGCCAGCTCGCGTGGGGGCCCGGGTGGCAGGCCTTGCACTCGCTGCTGGTGACGTAGCCGTCGAGGGGAAGCTCCAGCGGGCGGCGGTCCGCGGGCGGCGGGACGGGCCCGCGGGGCAGGGGCAGCTTGAGGCTGCCCCACGCCAACCCCGAGCTCAGCGCCGTGAGCAGCACCAGTCCGAGGACACGCCGCCTCCGGTCGCGGTCCCGAAGCCTCGGGGCCAGCGTCAGCGCGACGACGAGAGCGAGCAATACGCCTTCCAGGTGCCCGGTCACTCTCCCCACGGTAGTTCGAAGCCCCCAGGAGGGCAAACCCCGGGTCGAGGCACGAGGTCCGCCCGAATCGGGCGCGCACGATCTGCACCCTGGCGCGCGACGCATGCGGGACGGGTCGTTTGTAACCCCTTTGTATTTCGGGCCCCGACCGCGGACGCGAAGTTGCACAAGGTTGACGGTTGGGCGCGGGCCTGTCGCTAGCATGCGGGACCGGGTGCGGAGGAGGTAGGCATGCGTCGCCGCTGGATATCGATCGTCACCTTGCTCGTCGTGGTCGCGGCGCCCTTCGCGGCGTTGGCCAAGGACGTGATCTACAAGGTCGACGGCGGCAAGCTGAAGGGTGAGATCCTGCGCGAGAGCCGCAGCTCCGTGACGATCAAGACCCTCGGCGGCACGGTCACGGTGCCGCGTAACGAGGTCGCGCGCGTCGAGCGCGAAGGCGACCTGCTCCGCGACTACGAGAGCCGCAAGGCCAAGGCCGAGAAGCGGCCCTCCGCCGCGGGCTGGTTCGAGTTCGGCACATGGTGCCAGCGCCAGGGGCTCTACCCCGAGGCGATCGACGCCTTCCACGAGACCCTCGCCCTCGACGAGGACCACGAAGAGGCGCGCTGGGAGCTCGGCTACCGTCGGCTTCGCGGCGCGTGGGTGACGACGGACGAGTACTTCGAGGGCAAGGGCTTCGTGCGCCACGAAGGGCGCTGGGTCACCCCCGCCGAGAAGGCGAACCTCGAGGCGGGGCTGGTCGAGGTCGACGGCGAGTGGGTCCGGGCCGAAGACGTCGAGCGCGAGGACGAAGGCGTCGCGGTCGTGCGCCCGCGCCCCGAGCGCAGCCTCCCCGCGAGCAGCAGCCGCGGCGAGGCGGGCGAGACCAGCGAGCGCAGCAAGAAGGCCGCCCCGGTCAACCCGGCCGAGCGCTGGAAGCCGCAAAACGGCGGCGCCCCCCTCGGAGGCCAGGTCGGCCTGCCGCCGCTGAGCGAAGACGAGCGCGCGGCCGAGCTCGAGAAGAACAAGCAGCAAGGCGGCTGGCAGATCGCTTACAGCTCGAAGTACTACGACTTCTACTCCAACGGGCCGCTGGACGAGGTCAAGGGGTGGGCCCGCACCATGGACCTCATGTGCGAGGAGTACATCTCGATCTTCAAGTTCGAGGGAGAGATCTCGCGGCCCTTCCCGATCCTGCTCTACGGCAGCCAGCAGGAGTTCATGAGCCAGACCAACAACGGGCCTGGGGTCGGCGGGTTCTACGACGGGCGCAAGATCGTCGCCTACCACGGCAAGAAGGGCGGCGGCCACGGGACCCTCTCGACGCTGTTCCACGAGGGCACCCACCAGTTCCAAGGGCTCGTCATGGGCCAGAACATGTGGCGGGCCCAGATCTGGCTGATCGAGGGCCTGGCCGTGTTCTTCGAGGCGTCGGAGACCCAGGGCAAGCGGCTCAAGACGGGCGCGATCCCCAAGGACCGCCTGGCCCACGTCAAGCGGGCCATGGGCGGCGGTCAGTTCGTCCCGCTCAAGACCTTGATCCGCATGGAGCAGGCGCAGTTTGGCGCGCTGCACTACGCCCACGCCTGGAGCCTGATCTACTTCCTGGTCAACGGGACCAAGGGCGGCAAGAAGCGGTTCATCGAGTACTGGAACCAGGTCAAGCAAGGCCACCCCGACCAGGTCGGGTTGTTCGAGGAGCTGTTCAACAAGCCCCTGGACGAGATTGAGGCGGCCTGGAAGGACTACGTCCGCGCGCTGTAGCGACGCGCAGCTCGAGCGACCACAAGCGCTTCCGGTTGACGGGCCCGTCCGCTACACTCGCAGCCCTCAGGGGAGGTGAATCGTGGCCAAGACGGGTTTCGCTCTGCAGATCGCTGGCGCCGCCATTGCTGTGAGCGCGCTGGCGGGGTGCGCTGATCCGATTCCGGTGCACCACCAGGCGCTGGAGAACACCTACTACACCCGGGTCACCCTGCGCCCCGACGGCCCCGGGCTCTACTCCGCGGCCTACTACGGGCTGCGCCCGGTCTACAAGCCCGGCACCGAGGTCCAGGTCCAGGAATACACCGAGAGCTACGTCAAGCTGCTGGTCAACAAGATCCCCTACACCATGGACCCCG
>JAGQRJ010000260.1 GCA_020425635.1 Planctomycetota bacterium
GCAGCGACGACTAGGCCTGCGCGTAGGCCTCCACGCCCGCGCAGCTGCACACCAGGTGGCGGTCGCCGAAGGCGTTGTCGACGCGGGCGACCGACGGCCAGAACTTGCGCTCGTGGACGAAGGGCAGCGGGTAGGCCGCGGTCTGACGTGAGTAGGGGTGCGTCCAGGCGTCGGCGGTCACCGCGCTGGCGGTGTGCGGCGCGTTGACCAGGGGGTTGTCGTCCTGGGGCCACTCCCCCGACTCGATCTTGGCGAGCTCGGCGCGGATCTCGATCAGCGCGTCGACCAGCCGATCGAGCTCGGCCAGGGACTCGCTCTCGGTGGGCTCGATCATGATCGTGTTGACCACCGGCCAGCTCATGGTCGGCGCGTGGAACCCGTAGTCCATGAGGCGCTTGGCGACGTCCTCGACGCTGATCCCGCAGCTCGCCTTGAACATGCGGAAGTCGAGAATGAACTCGTGGGCCACGCGCTGGTTCTTGCCGGTGTAGAGCACGTCGTAGTGCTCGCTGAGGCGCTTGGCCATGTAGTTCGCGTTGAGGATCGCGACCTGACTCGCGCGGGTCAGGCCCGCGCCGCCCATGAGCCCAATGTAGACGTAGCTGATCGGGAGAATGCTCGGGCTGCCCCAGGGGGCCGCCGACACCGGGCCGATCGCGTGGTCGCCGCCGGTGGCGTGCACCGGGTGGGTGGGCAAGAAGGGCGCGAGCTCCGCCGTCACGCCGATCGGGCCCATGCCTGGCCCGCCGCCGCCGTGGGGGATACAGAAGGTCTTGTGCAGGTTCAGGTGCACCACGTCGGCGCCGAAGTCGCCGGGGCGCGCGAGGCCGACCTGGGCGTTCATGTTCGCGCCGTCGAGGTAGACCAGCCCCCCGCAGTCGTGCACGACCTGGCACGCCTCACGCACCGTCTCCTCGAACACGCCGTGGGTCGAGGGGTAGGTGATCATGAGCGCGCAGAGCGTGTCCTTGTGCTGCTCGGCGCGGGCGCGCAGGTCGGCGAGGTCTATGTTCCCCGCCTCGTCGCACTTGACCCCCACGACCTTCAGCCCCGCCAACGCCGCGCTCGCGGGGTTGGTGCCGTGGGCCGAGACCGGGATCAGGCACACGTTGCGCTGCAGGTCGCCCTGAGCGCGCTGGTAGGCGCGGATCACGAGCAGCCCGGTGTATTCCCCTTGGGAGCCCGCGTTGGGCTGCAGCGAGACCGCGGCGAAGCCGGTGATCTCGGCCAACCAGGCCTCGAGCTGGGTGAACAGCTCGACGTAGCCCTGGGCCTGCTCGAGGGGCACGAAGGGGTGCAGCGCGCCGAACTCGGGCCAGGTGACCGGGAGCATCTCCGAGGTCGCGTTGAGCTTCATGGTGCACGACCCCAGCGGGATCATGGAGCTCGTGAGCGAGAGGTCACGCGCCTCGAGCCGGTGCAGGTAGCGCAGCAGCTCGTGCTCCGCGTGGTAGCTCGAGAAGGTCGGGTGCTCGAGGAACGCGCTCTGCCGGGCGAGGCGCGCGGGGTAGCTCAGGTCGACCTCGGCGGCGAGCGCCTCGAGGTCGAGGGTCAGCGGCTTGCCGCTGAACACCTCGAGCAGGTCGCGCACGTCGGCGAGGGTCGTGGTCTCGTCGAGGGAGACGCCCAGGCGCCCCCCAGGGAAGCGCCGCAGGTTGATCCGGCGCTCCTCGGCGCGCTTGACCACGGGCGGCATGCCCGTGCCCAGCTCGACGCGCAGCGTGTCGAACACGGGCTCCGGGAAGCTGCCGACCCCGAGGCGCTCGAGCCCGAGGGCCAGCAGGCGGGTCATGCCGTGCACTCGACGCGCGATCTGCTTGAGCCCCTCGGGCCCGTGGTAGATCGCGTAGAGCGCGGCCATGTTCGCGAGCAGGACCTGCGCGGTGCAGATGTTGCTCGTGGCCCGGTCGCGGCGAATGTGCTGTTCGCGGGTCTGCAGCGCGAGGCGGTAGGCGACCTTGCCCTCCCGATCCTTGCTCGCGCCCACGATCCGACCGGGCATGCGCCGCTTGTGCTCCTCGCGGGTGGCGAAGAAGCCGGCGTGGGGGCCGCCGAAGCCCATGGGCACCCCGAAGCGCTGGGCCGAGCCGACGGCGACGTCGGCGCCCCACTCGCCGGGGGGGGTGAGCAAGGTCAGCGCGAGGAGGTCGGTGGCGCACACCACCTGAGCCCCCGCGGCGTGGACCTGCTCGGCCAGGGCGCGGTAGTCCTCGAGCTTGCCGTCGGTGGTCGGGTACTGCACGAGCACCGCGAACAGGTCCTGGGCGGCGCAGTCGAGCTCGCTCCACGACCCGACGTGGACCTCGATCCCCAGCGGCTCAGCGCGGGTCTTGACCACCTCGATCGTCTGCGGGTGGCAGCCCTGGTCGACGAAGAAGCCCTGGCGCTTGTGCTGGGTGATCCCCCAGCAGAAGGTCATGGCCTCGGCCGCCGCGGTGCCCTCGTCGAGCAGCGAGGCGTTGCTCAGCGGCAGCCCGGTGAGGTCGCTGACCACGGTCTGGAACGCGAGCAGGACCTCGAGCCGGCCCTGGGAGATCTCGGCCTGATACGGGGTGTATTGCGTGTACCACCCGGGGTTCTCGAGCACGTTGCGCTGGATCACCGGCGGGGTGACCGTGCCGTAGTAGCCCTGACCGAGGAAGCTGCGCCACACCTGGTTCTTCCCGGCGAGCCGCTTGAGCTCGCCGAGGAACTCGGACTCGCCGCGCACGCGGTCGCCGATCTGGAGCGGCCGCTGCATGCGGATCCCCTGGGGCACCGTCTCGTCGATCAGCGCCTCGAGGGAGGCCGCGCCGATCGTGCGCAGCATGTGCGCGAGCTCGTCGGCGCTGGGGCTGATGTGCCGGCGCACGAAGGTGTCGTTCGGCTGGAGGAATCGAGCCCCCGCGCCGCTGCTCCCGGACTCGCTCACGGGATCAACCTTCAGCGCAGTGGGCACGGTAGGCCTCCGCGTCGAGCAGGCCGGCGAAGCCGCTGGTGTCGTCGAGCTTGAGCTTGAACAGCCAGCCCTCGCCCTCGGCGTCGGCCGAGAGCTTGGGGAGCTCGTCCTCGTTGGTGAAGCGCTCGTTGACCTCGGTCACCGTGCCCGCGAAGGGCGCGTAGACCTCGGCCGTGGTCTTGACCGCGTCGATCTCGACCACCGGCTCCTTGGCCGCGACCGTCGCCCCGGCCTCGACCCGGAACTCGAGGAAGGTGAGGTCGCTCAGCTCCTCTGCGGCGTGGCGGGAGATCCCGCAGGTGAGCACGTCGCCCTCGAGGGCGCACCATTCGTGCGAGGGGGTATAGCGGACCTCGGCCATGGGTCACCTCCAGGTGCCGCGGATTCTAACGTCGGGGCTGACCGCCTGGAATCACCAGGCCCCCCATTTCTTCGCCCGCCGCGCCAGGCTCCGCGGCCCCGCGGCCCGCTGACCCCATTGCGCCCGCGCGCAACGTCGTGTCTGCTACGTGGGCACACGGGCGAATGCAGGAGCCACCCCATGCCGAAGTTCCCGACCTGGGCCAACGACCTCGCGGACCAGTATCGCGGCGGGACACTGATCGAGTTCATCATTCACGGCAACGTCAATGACCTCGTGCCCTCCACCCGCGAAGACAAGGCGACCTTCCGCACCCTGCGCGACTTCCTCGCCTACGACCTGTTTCCGCGCCGCGACGCGGTGATCTACTACGACCCCAGCCGGGGGATCTCCTTCCGCGACGAAGACACCTTCAGCGACTTCCACCGCGTCGCCCAGGCGGTCGACGCCGCGAGCGGGACCCGCTTCGCCCAGCAGGGCCTGCCCCGCGACCCCCGCCGCGCGCTCTACCTGATCGAGCGCTACATGCGCGCCAAGGTCGACCCCCGCGGCGGCGCGGCGCCCAAGAGCGTGGCCCTGATCGTGGAGTACGCCCAGCTGATCATGCCCCAGGGCCAGCTCAGCCACCTCTCGGGCGAAGACCAGGCGGTCCTGGTCACGCTCTTGCGCTGGGCCAACGACCCGGTGTTCCTCCGCTCGGACATGACCGTGGTCCTCGTGGCCGAGAACCTCTCCGAGCTGAGCACGATCCTGGTCAAGAGCCCCTTCATTGGGCGGGTCGAGATCAAGCACCCCGACCTCGAGGAGCGCCGCCACTACCTGCAGTCGCGGGTCGACAAGCACCCCGAGCTGCGCGAGCTGAGCGAGATCGACGTCCCCCAGTTCGCCAAGCTCACCGCGGGCCTCTCGCGGGTGAACCTGAACCACGTCACGAGCCAGGCCCTCGCCAACCGACGCCCGATCACCGCGGAGTTCGTCGCCCAGCAGAAGAAGGCCCTGATCGAGAAGGAGTGCTACGGCCTGCTCGAGTTCCTCCAGGCCAAGCACGGCCTCGACACGGTGTGCGGGCACGCCGAGCAGAAGCGCTGGCTGCGCGAGGACGCGCGCCTGATCCGCGAGGGCAAGATCGACGCGCTGCCCATGGGCTACCTGATCTGCGGCCCGGTGGGCACCGGCAAGACCTTCCTCGCCACCTGCTACACCTGCGACATCGGGATCCCCTGCGTCAAGCTGCTCAACTTCCGCTCCCAATGGCAGGGCGTGACCGAGGGCAACTGGGAGAAGATCCTCAACGTGCTCAAGGCCACGGGGCCCGTGGGCGTGATCATCGACGAGGCCGACGCCGCGGTCGGCTCGCGCGACGACCACGACAGCGGGACCTCCAAGCGCGTGTTCTCCATGCTCGCCGCGCAAATGGGCGACACCCGCTTCCGCGGGCACATTCTGTGGTTCCTGCTCACCAGCCGCCCGGACCTGCTGCCGGTCGACCTCAAGCGCCAGGGCCGCGCGGAGATCCACATTCCGCTGTTCTATCCGGAGACCGCCGAAGAGCGGAAGACCATGCTCAAGATCCTCGCGCGCAAGTGCGAGGTCGACCTCGAGCCCGAGGCCCTGGAGCTCGACCTCCGCGCGCGCATGGTCATTGGCGAGGCGGGCCTGCCCCACGCCCACGCCCACGGCGCGTGCGACCACGACCACGACCACGACCACCCCCACGGGAGCGAGGAGCACGGCCACGACCACAGCCACGCGCACCCGCACACCCACGACGGGGAGCACACCCACACGCACCCCGAGGGCGTCGCCGACGAGGACGGGCACACGCACCCCCACGCGCACAGCCACGACCACGCCCACGCCCACGAGGGCGCCGAGCCCGACTGGGTCGAAGAAGACGAGGTGCGCACGATCTCGGAGATCATTCAGGACACCCTCGCCGACTGCGGCATGTCGGGCGCCGAGGTCGAGTCGATCCTGATCCGCTCCAAGCGCCGGGCCTACCTCGAAGGCCGAACCCAGGTCTCGCGCGCCGACCTCGAGCTCGAGGTCCGCAGCTACATTCCGAACCTCTCGCCCCAGCAGCTCGAGCTGCAGGTGGCCTCGGCGATCATGGAGTGCTCCGATCGGCGCTTCCTCCCGCGGCGGCTCGCGCGCCTCGACCGCGACGAGCTCCAGCAACACCTGCACCAGCTGCTGGACAGCGAGTAGGTCGTGGGCCTCGGCAAGTGGATCAACCGCTACATCGTCGAGATCGAGCCCCAGCCCGGCGAGGCTGAGCCGCCCGCGTCCGACGCCGAGCCGGCCCAGCTCGCCGAGGCGGCCCGCCTCGTGCCCAGCGAGCGCACCGCCGAGGCGGTGCTCGAAGACGTCGAGCCCCCGCGCTTCAGCGACGAGCAGTTCGACCCCGGGCTGAGCGACGCCCCCACGCCCTCCCCCGAGGAGTCCAAGCGCCTGCGCGCGGCCGCGGCCGCCGCCGCCGCGGTCAGCCTCCAGCCGCCGGCGGCCGTGGAGGACGCCGACGCCGCCCCCGAGCGCGACCCCCTCGACGACGGCGAGCCCCCCCCGATCGACGTGCCCCAGGTCTACGCCGCGGCCAAGATCGGCCCCCCCCTGCACGGCTTCAGCCTGGAGAAGATCGCGGGCATGCTCGGCGACGCCCGCATGGCCGCGCTCCCCCGCGAGGCGCGCGCGAGCGCGATCGCGGTGCTGCTCGAGACCGCCGGGGTCCACATCGACGACGTGGTCAAGGACGCCGCCCAGCGCGACCAGGCCCTCGACCGCTTCGAAGACTTCCTCGCCGAGAAGCTGATCGACCTCGAGGTCGAGATCGACAAGGAGAACGCCGCGCTCGAGGCCGAGATCGAGCGCCTGATCGCGCGCAAGCAGGCGCAGCGCGAGGCCAACGAGGCCAAGGTCCAGGCCAAGCGCGTCGAGCTCGCCCGCTTCCGCCGGGTCAAGCGCGCCGAAGAGCGCCGCCTGTTCGACGTGGTCGCCTACTTCACCGCCGAGAACCCCGTCGACGTGACCCCGGTCCAGCGCGACCCCGGCTCGGGGTAACCCTGAGCCAGCTGCCCGTCGGCCCGCTCGCGGCGCTCCTCGGCTGCCTGGCGGCCGTCGGGCTGACCCTGCTCGTAGCCCGCCGCCCCGGGACCCGAGGGGACCCGACCTACGCCGCGCTGGCGGTGAGCGCGACCGCCGTCCTCGCGGCCGCGGGCGCCGAGGCCTTCCTCTCCCCCCCGCCCGGGGTCACCGCCGAGACCTGGGGGGGCTGGACCCTGCTCGCCCTCGGCGCCGGGCTCACGCTCTGGGCCCACCGCGCGCTCGGCGACGCCTACGCCCCCACCGCGGCGCACCCCTCGCCCGAGCACCGACTGGTGACCCACGGCCCCTACCGCCTCCTCGCCCACCCGCAGTACATGGGCAACCTGCTCTCCCTGGCCGGCCTGCTCGCCTCGCTCGGCGCGCGCTGGGCCTGGCTCTCCCTGCTCCCCTTCGCCGCCGCGGTGCGCTGGCGAATCGCGGCCGAGGAGCGCTGGCTCCGCGCCCGCTACCCCGAGCGCGCCCGCGCGGTTGGCGAGCCCCCCTCCAGCGCTTAGGATCGAGGCTCGCGAGGATTCCGTGGCCAAGATCGATCAGTTCTTCCGTGCGCTCAAAGACAAGGGCGGCAGCGACCTCCACCTGCAGGCCGGTCAGCCGCCGAAGTTCCGCATTCACGGGCGGCTCGAGCCGCTCAACATGCCCCCGCTCTCGCAGAAGGACGCGGTCAAGATCCTCTACGAGATCCTCAACGAGAAGCGCAAGAAGCACTTCGAGGAGAACTGGGACCTCGACTTCGCCTACGAGGTCCCCGGCGTGGCCCGCTTCCGCTGCAACTACCTCATGCAGCAGCGCGGGATCGGCGCGGTGTTCCGCATCATTCCGACCAAGATCATGACCCTCGAGGACCTGCAGGTCCCCGCCGAGCCGCTCAAGCGCCTGTGCGACCTGCGCGCCGGGCTGATCCTGGTGACCGGCCCCACCGGCTCGGGCAAGTCGACGACCCTCGCGGCCATGATCGACTACATCAACGAGACCCAGCAGCGGCACATCATCACGATCGAAGACCCGATCGAGTTCGTGCACCCGAACAAGAACTGCGTGCTGACCCAGCGCGAGGTCGGCGCCGACACCGACTCCTTCACCGCGGCGCTGCGCGGCGCCGCCCGCGAGGACCCCGACGTGATCCTCGTGGGCGAAATGCGCGACCTCGAGACGATCGGCCTCGCGATCACCAGCGCCGAGACCGGCAACCTCGTGTTCGGCACCCTGCACACCAACAGCGCGGCCAAGACGATCGACCGCGTGATCGACGTGTTCCCCGAGGACCAGCAGGCCCAGATCCGCACCATGCTCTCGGTCTCGCTGCAGGGGGTCGTGGCCCAGCTGCTCATGCGCCGCACCGACGGCCAGGGCCGCGTGGCCGTCAACGAGATCCTGATCTCGAGCCCCGCCCTGGGCGCGATCATTCGCGAAGGCGCGATCCACAAGGTCAGCACCTACATCGAGACCGGCCGCGGCGAGGGCATGCAGCTCATGGACGACTCGATCCTGCAGAAGCTCAAGGCCGGGCTCGTCTCGCCCAACGAGGCCTTCATGAAGGCCGCCGACAAGCACAAGTTCGAGCACCTGCTCCGCCGCGGCTAGGCCGCAAGCTCGCCACTTCGTGGTGAGTCACGCGGGCAGCGCGGGGCGGGCTAGCGCAGCGAGACCTCGACGCTCCCTCGACCCGCGCCGCCCGAGAAGTTGCCGAGGTGGCTCCAGAGGTAGACCCCCTCGTCGAACTCGGTCGTGAGCGGCGCGCGCGGGCTCGCGGACCAGGGGCGCTGGGGAAGCGCCGCGAGCTCCACCCCGGCGTGCGACACCCGCAAGCTCCAGCCCTCGACGTCGGCGTCGAGGTCGACCTCGAGCGCGGCCCCTGGCTCGGCGTCGAAGGCGAAGCGCTCGACCAGGTCCACCCCAGGGACGCGAGGCAAGCCAGGCTGGGGCAGCGCGATCAGGTCGGTCCCCGGCGGGCGCGCGTGGGTGACCTGGCGCACGATCCCCAGCACCCGCCCGCTCGCGCGCACGCTGAGCGTGACCCACCACGCCGCGCCGAGCTCGTTCGCTGCCTCGATCTGCGCGTTCTCGGCGCGCAAACCGAGCTCGAAGAAGAAGCCCGCCGGCTCGGCGAAGCCGTGCCCGCGCTCCCAGTCGGCGAGGCTCGGCGCGTCGCGGGAGGCCGTGGCCTGCGCGGTCCAGCGCACCCGCAGCGGGAGCGGGCGGCGCTCGACGTCGAAGACCGCGGCGCGATCCCAGGCCACGCCCGGGTTGGGCTGAGAAGCGTAGTGCCCCGGGGTCGCCTCGCGCAGGCTCCGCCCCCGGGGCGAGATCGGCAACCCGGCGAGCGGCCCCGCCGGCGCGGCCGAGGGGACGGGCTCGTCGCGAGCGGGCGCCGCGGGCGGCGTCGGGGCTTCCGCGACCGGCTCCTCGCGCGGCGCGAGCGCCCGGTCGGCCGGTTCTGCCGCGAGGACCCGAGCTACGCGAACCCGCTGTGCGACGACCAGCCGCCGGCGGAGAGCTTCTGGAGCCCACAGGTCTCGAACGCCTTCGCGGGCGCGGCGCTCGTCTGCATGTACCACGACGCGCTCGACCTCTTCGGCGAGACCTGGTCGGACGGCATCGCCTGCGGCACCGCGGTGGCCGCCGCCGCGACGACGGGCCTGTTGCGCATCATGAGCGACCAGCACTGGATCACCGACGTGCTGAGCGGCGCCGTGGTCGGCACCGCGATCGGCGTGCTCGTCCCCTGGATCCTCCACTTCCAGGGCGGCGCGCGCCCGCCGCTCACGGGCTCCGACGGGCCGACGATCAGCGTCCTGCCGATGAGCGACGGAAACTCGACCCTCGGGGTCAGCGTGATGGGTCTCTTCTGAGAGAGGAACGTTCGTGAGCGAAGCGTGGCGAATCGAAGGGGGCTTCGGCCTCGAGAAGCTCGTGCTCGGCCCGTAC
>JAGQRJ010000261.1 GCA_020425635.1 Planctomycetota bacterium
AAGCTCACCACGAAGTGGTGAGTTTGCGGGCTAGTCGCCGAGCTTGACGTAGGCGTCGATCCGGATCGGGAGGTCCTGCCAGCTGATCCAGGTCGTGGCCTCGACCCAGCGCTTGCCCTCGCCCTTGAGCGCGGTCACGATCCAGCGGCCCGCGCGCGCGCGCCCGAGCAGGTGCCCGGCGCGGGGCAGGGGCTCCGTGCCCTCGCGCTGCCAGGTCCCGAGGAAGATCCCCACCGGGCGGCCGCGGGAGACGGAGAACTCCTCCGTGACCCCGATCCGCGAGACGCGGATCGCGAGCAGGCTCTCGGGGGAGCCCTTGGTCAGGTGCGCGAGCTCGGCGCGCAGCTCTTCGTGGCCCAGCCCCTGGGTGTCGCGCGCCCACTTCGCCCGCTCGGCGAGGTCGGCCGAGGGCAGCATGAGTTCGACGTGCCGGAACGCCTCGAGCCCCGCGAGGATCGGGTCGAGCCCGGCGCCCGAGAAGGCCGACTTCGCCTTGTCGCCGTAGCCCTTGGGCAAGGCGGTCTCCTCGTCGAGCTCTCGCTCGTCGTAGAACACGATCACCGGCGTGCCGTCTTCGGCGTCGACGCGCACCGCCAAGCCGTCGCTCCGCTCCCAGCTCCAGGTGCCCGGCTCTTCGGCCTCGGGCGGCTCGCTGTAGGGGCCGGCGTCCGGCGCCAGGAGCGCGTAGCTGTCGAAGCCGCGCACCCCCGAGTCGTAGGTGCGGTAGGTCGTGCGCCCCGGGCCCGTGCCCTGGGCCTGGGGGTAGTCGACCCGGCGCTCGCCGTAGAGCGAGGCCGCGAAGCCCGTCCACACGTAGCGGTCGTCGACGTAGCGCACGCCGACCTGCACCTCGCGCACCGCGGGGTCGTCGGCCACGGGCTTGAACAGCTTCTCCGGCCACCCCGGGCGCAAGAGCAGGTTCGGCTGCCCGGCCTCCTCCCAGGCCTTGCGCGCGGCGGGGACCTCGGCCGCGACCAGGCGCGCGAGGTGCATGGGCCCCTCCTCGTCCTGGCTCCCGCAGCCAACGGCCAGGAGCGTCAGCCCGACGACGATCCGCTTCATGATCCCTCCTTGGTAGGAGGGGATCTTACTCGTCGCGCAGGGCCTCGACGGGGTCGACGTTGCTCGCCCGACGCGAGGGCGCCCAGGCGGCGACCACGCTGAGGGCCACGGCGAAGCTCACCGCGATCAAGAGCAGCCACGGCGAGAACGAGAACACCGAGCCAGGGAAGTCGTACTGCGTGGTCTGGCGCACGACGTAGCGGTTGATCGCGTCGCCCGGGATCGAAGCCAGGAGCGAGAGCGCCACCCCCACCACCCCGCCCGAGAGCCCGATCAAGCCGGCCTCGCACACGAACAGCGAGCGCACCTGACGGTTGGTGGCGCCCAGGGCCTTGAGCACGCCGATCTCGCGGGTGCGCTCGCTGATGTTCATGACCATGGTGTTCACGATCCCGAGCACCGCGACCAACAGCGCGATCGCGGTCAGCGCGCTGACGAAGGAGGTCAGGATCGCGAGCGCCTGCCCCACGCGCTCGAGGATCGTGCCCACCGAGATCGTGCGGTAGCCCTCCTTGCGCAGGGCCTTCTCCAGCTCCTGCACGTGCTCCGCCCGGTCGACCTCGACCGCCACGGCGTTGTAGCCGTTGGCGCGGTTGGCCGGGACCTGCATGAACAGCTCCTCCGCGAGCTGCTGGGGGAGGAACAGGTCGCTCTGCATGGAGAAGCTGTCTTGGAAGGCCTCGAACCCGTCGCCGTCGAGGCGCTCGCGCACGACCCCCAGGATCGGCAGGCGCAGCTCGAGCTCCGGGGCGTCGTCCGTGGCGACCCCGAAGCGCTTGGCCAGGGTCTCGGTCAGCTTGGCCGCCTGGGCCTCGTCGACCCCTTCGGGCAGCGGCACACCGCTCGCTCGGGCGAGGTCGAGGTAGGCGCGCATGCTCTGTCCGACCCGCGGCCGGGTCAGCACCACCTCCTTCCCGACGAGGGCGGCCTGGGCCTCGTCGCTGGTGTAGCCCCAGGTGAACAGGAGATACTCGTGGAGCCACACCCCCCGCTGGTCGCGGAAGGGCTCGCCCCCCGGGAGCACTCGCGCGTCCCAGCGCGGCTGCGGCGCCACGCTGAAGGAGAGCGCGATCTCGGCCTCGTGCTCGCCGAGCTGCAGCCCGAAGCGGTCGACGACGAAGGGGGTCACCGACTTGACGTGGGCGCGGGTGGCGAAGTCCTCGACCGCGTCCTGGGTGAGCAGCTTGCGCTTCTTGCCTCCCGGCCCTCCGCGCCGGCGCTTGGCGATCGACTTCTTCAGCCGGTCGGCCTTGGCGGGGTCGGCGACGTCCTTCACCGCCTCGTCGAGGTCGCCCTCGGGGAGCTGACCGAACCCGGCGGAGACCACCACCTGGGTCTGGCTCTCGTCGTCGGTGAGCTGGCTCACGATCGCGATCTGCAGCCCGTTGCCGAGGGCCACGATCGTGGTCAGCGCGAACACGCCGACGATCACTCCTGTGGTCGTCAGCGCCGTGCGGCCCTTGTTGCGCCGCAGCTGGGTGGCGGCGAATCCGGCGACGTCTCTGGCGCGCATTAGGCTGCTGCTCGCTCCAGGTTGAGGGCCTCGATCCCCGCGGCCCCTCGGAGGAGAGCAGGGCGGAGCGCCCCTGGCAAGGCTGAGGTGGGCGCCTTCACCGGGTCGACCGCAGCCCGAACAGCGAGAGCGTGGGGTCGAACGCGCGGTAGACGATCAGCGCGCCGGCCGCCATGATCAGGCCCGCGCCGATCAGCGGCAGCTTCTTGACCCACTCCGGCGTCGGGCGACCGGCCCTGCGGCGCACCAGGTAGCCCCGGGTCAGGACCATGCCCACGGCGATCGCGACCAGCACCGCCCCCAGCCCCAGGCTGAACGACACCAGGTAGACGAAGCACTTGAGCGTGTTCTGGTCGGGGAGCGTCAGCGACCAGAGGATCAGGAGCACCCCCGCCGGGCAAGGGACGAGCCCGCCCGTCACCCCGAGCACGATCAGGTCGCGCCAGCCCCGGACCTGCGCGGCCTCCTGAGCGTGCGCCGCCGCGTGCTCCGCCTCGCTCATGCCCGCGTGGTGGTGGTGGTGCCCGTGCCCGTGGTCGTGCCCGTGGGCGTGGTCGTGGTCGTGGTCGTGGTCGTGGTCGTGGCCGTGGGCGTGGTCGTGGTCGTGGTCGTGGTCGTGGTCGTGGTCGTGGTCGTGGTCGTGGTCGTGCCCGTGGGCGTGGTCGTGGTCGTGGTGGTGGGTGTGGTCGTGCCCGTGGGCGTGGTCGTGGTCGTGGTCGTGGTCGTGCCCGTGGGCGTGCCCGTGGTCGTGCCCGTGGGCGTGCCCGGGTCCTTGGGCCATGGCCAGCCTGCGGCTGTAGAACAGCCAGGCTCCGTAGCCGATCACGAGCAGCCCCGAGGCGAGGGTCACCTGCTGGGTGATCCAGGCGTGCAGGGTGTGCCCTTCCGCGTAGCCCTCGCCGGCGGACTTCGCGCGCTCGACGACGTAGACCAGCAACAGCCCCACGGTGTAGAGCGCGAAGGTGTGGGTGAAGGTCACGATCGCGCCCAGGCGGAAGGCGTCCCAGACGCGGCCCGCGGTGCCCAGTAGGTAGGCGGCGACCATGGACTTCCCGTGGCCGGGCGAGACCCCGTGGGCGATCCCCCAGCCGAAGAACAGAAGCAGCACCCCCAGCGAGAACGGCTGGCTCAGCCCCTTGACCATGCGCTGGGTCAGGGAGTCGAGGTCGTTTTGGTCGACGAAGAGCTCTCCCTGAGCCTCGGGGGTGACCTCTTCTCCGGTGTCGGCGTCGAACTGGCGCTCGGGCGCGAGGGGCGCGCCACCCGCGATCCCAGGCGCGGCGTCGCCCTGGACGAAGCGCGCGCGGCGGAAGGCGAGCGCGTTGAGCTCCCCCGCGACGTCGGTGAGCGCGCGCTCGCCGAGGGCCTCGTTGACCTCCTCGATCCCTTCGAGCGCGGGCTCGAGCAGCGCCAGGGCGCGGTCGCGCTCGAGGGCGGCGGGGCTGAAGGCCAGCTCGAGGCGCAGCTCGCGCCCGCTGAAGCGCAGGGTCCCCGGGCGCTCGAGGATCGGCCGCGGGTCGGGCTGGGTCGCCTCGAAGCGGGAGAAGTCCTCGGCGCGGTCGGTGGGCAACCACAGCAGCTGTTCGGCGGGCATGCCCTCGTAGTTGCCCTCGCGGTAGGCGAGCACGTGGGGGCGGTCGTCGCCGAGCGCGCAGTCGGCGACGAACTCGTACCAGGTGTCGAAGCCCACCTGCTGGATCGCGCCCTTGATCCCCACGCCGCTTTGACGGAGCAAGCGCAGCTCGAGGGGCTTCCCGTCGAGGGTCAGGCGCAGGTTGCCCACGAGCAGCTTGCCCAGGGCCTCGACGTAGGCTCGCTCTTCGTCGCCGTCGACCTGCCCGTCGCTGTTGCTGTCCATGCGGCGCAGCTCGCCGAGGCCGAGCAGGGCGCTGAAGCCGGCGTTGTAGTTGAGGTAGACCCGGCGCGGGGTCACCCGGATCTCGGTCTGGGTGCCGACGCCCTCGGAGACGATGTGCGCGCTGGCGGGGAGCGCGCTGGCGACGAGGAGCAAGCCCGCGAGGCGGCGGCTCATGGCGCCCGCTTGGTGAGCCGCGCGTACTGCAGCACGAGGTCCTTGGTGCCGTGGTCGCGGAACTTGACCCGCGCGCGCGTGCGCAGCTGCTCGCCGCGCACGTCGAGGACCTCGCCCGGGCCGAACTGCTCGTGGTAGACGCGGTCGCCCGACTTGAGCGCGGTGGCCACCGGGGCGTCGGGCTTGCGCGCCGGGAGGGGGGTGAGCGGCGGGAAGCACATGCGAGGGGGGCTCGCCGGCGCGGGCGCGGAGCGGGTGGCCCCCGCGGCCTGCAGCGGCGCGCCCAGCGGCCGCTGCCAGTAGGGCTCTTCAGGCGGTTCGTCGACCCCGTCGAAGGCGTCGTGCACCGAGCGCCGCGCGCCCCCCGCGCGCTGCAGGTCGCGCAGCGAGGCCCCCGCGGGGAAGGCCTCCTGGGGGAGCTCGTAGAGGAAGAGCGAGGGCTCCTGGGAGGAGGAGCGCCCGTGCCAGGCGCGCCAGCGGGCGTAGCTCAGGTGGAGCCTGCGCTTGGCGCGCGTGATCGCCACGTAGGCCAGGCGCCGCTCCTCCTCGAGCCCGGTCGGGTCGTCGGTCGAGCGGCTGTGGGGGAACAGCCCCTCTTCGAGGCCGAGCACGAACACCGAGTCGAACTCGAGCCCCTTGGCGGCGTGCACCGTCATGAGCGAGAGCCGCTCTTCGTCGGGGGCGCCGTCGTCGGCGCGCTCGGCCACGAGGGCCGCGTGCTCGAGGAACCCCCCGAGGCCCCAGCCCTCCTCCTCGCCGCCGGGCCCGGCGTTCGCGACGCTGCGGAACAGCTCGGGGAGCGCTTCGCCTGCGCGCGCCGCGAGGGCGCGCAGCCGGGCGTCGTGGCTGGCCACGTCCCAGTCGCGGGCGCCGCCGATCAAGCTCTCGACGTTGAGCGCGCGATCCTCCTCTTCGGGGTATTCCTTGGCCAGGTAGTCGTAGTAGCTGGTCCCGCGCACGATCGCGCGCAAGACCGGGGCGACGAGCTCCGCCTCGGCCTCCTCGCGCAGCTCGTCGAGCAGCGCGCAGAAGGCGGCCAGCCCCTTGCGCGCGCGGCCCCGGGTCGCCTCGGCGGGCGCCTCGCGCGCGGCGGCGACGAGCGACAGGTCGCGCTCCCGCGCGTAGGTCTTGAGCCGGCCGAGGCTCGTCTTGCCCAGCCCGCGGGGCGGCACGTTGAGCACGCGGATCGCGGCGAGGTCGTCGTTGGGGTTGTGCACCAGGCGCAGGTAGGAGAGCAGGTCCTTGATCTCCTTGCGCTGGTAGAAGGGCGTGGCGCCGATCACCTCGAAGGGCAGGCCCCGGCGGATCAGCTCGACCTCGAGCGCGCGCGAGAGCGCGTTGGTCCGGTAGAAGACGCCGATCTCGCTGCGCGGAACCCCCGACCGCAGTCGCCCTTGGATCCGCTCTGCGACCCAGCTGGCCTCCTGGCGCTCGCTGTCGCAGGCCTGGAGCACGATCGGGTCGCCCTCGCCCTGGGTGCAGCGCAGGGTGTGCTCGCGGCGCTCGGTGTTGTGCGCGATCAGGCCGTTGGCGGCGTCGAGGATCGTCTGCGTCGAGCGGAAGTTCTCCTCGAGGTGCACGACCTTGGCCTCGGGGTAGTCGCGCTCGAACTCGAGGATGTTGCGAATGTCGGCGCCTCGCCAGCCGTAGATCGCCTGGTTCGGGTCGCCGGTGGCGCAGATGTTCCGGTGCGACTGCGCGAGGAGCTGGGTCACCTTGTACTGCGCGTGGTTCGTGTCCTGATACTCGTCGATCAGGAGGTAGCGGTGGCGCGTCGAGAGCGAGTCCCGGGTGTCCTCGTCTTCGAGCAGGGTCACGGTCTTGTGCAGCAGGTCGCCGAAGTCGAGGGCCGCGTTCTGGGTGAGCAGGTCCTGGTAGTAGGCGTAGGCGTCGACCGCCACGTGCTCGAAGGGCGTGCAGGCCTCGGCCCGCGCCTGGTCGGGGCTGAGGAGCATGTCCTTGTAGCGCCCTATCTGCTGGAGCACGCGCGGGATCCCGTATTGCTTGGGGTCGTGCTTGGTCTCGAGCAGGGCCTCGTGGACCGCGGTGCGCTGGTCGGCGTTGTCGACGATCGTGAAGCTGCGCGGGAAGCCGAGCTGCTCGGCGTAGCGTCGCAGGGTCCGCGCGCAGAACGCGTGGAAGGTCGAGACCCACACCTTGGCCCCGCCGGTGAGCTCGGCGATCCGCTCGCGCATTTCCTGGGCGGCCTTGTTGGTGAACGTGATCGCGAGCACGTGGTGCGGTTGGACGCCGGTCCGCAGCAGGTGCGCGACCCGCCGGGTGATCACGCGCGTCTTCCCCGAGCCCGCCCCGGCGATCACCAACAGCGGACCCTGGGTGTGGGTCACCGCTGCGTGCTGCGCCGGGGTCAGGTCCGCGAGGGGGTCGGACACGCTCGCCTCCTGCCCCGATCCTAGCGCGAATCGCCCACAGCGCCGACGCGCGGCGGGCGTTGACGCGGCGGGCGCGGACGCGCACCCTGTGCGCTCCCGGCGCAGGGCGCCCAGGAGGTCGGTGTGCGGATTTGGCTCGGCGTCGCGGTGGTCCTGAGTTCGGGGTGCAGCACCCTGCCCCCCGAGGTCCTGGGCCCCCCCCCAGCCGGGCCCCCCGCCCCAGCCGTGCAGGTCCTGCTCGAGGTCGACTACGAGCCCACCGACCCGGACCTCGACCCCGAGCAGTTTCGCCCGCCCTACCGCCCGCGGCTGAGCGCGGAGCCGCTGCTGGACTCGCTGGCCGAGACCCTCCGCCGCCGCGGGGGCTTCGAGCAGGTCCTGGTCGGCCCCGACGCGCAGGCCCCGCTGCGCCTCGAGCTCGTGCTCGAGGACGCGCGGGTGACCCTCGCCGGGCGCAACTGGGTGCACCCGCTGAAGATCGTGAACCTGATCGTGTCCTCGGTGCTGATCTTGCCCACGGTCGATCCGCTCAACTGGATCCTCCCTGGCGAGGACTATGCGCTCGAGACCCGCGTGCGCTGGCGCTTGCGCGACGGGCAGGGCGCGACCCTCGGGCGGGGGGTCCTGCGCCCCGAGTTCCGCGACTCCTTCGCCGCGTTCGGGCTGGGGGGGATCGCCGGGCGGCCCTGGTTCTACCTCGGCTTCCTCCGCGTCCCCGAGTGCCTCGACCCCGCCGACTGGGCGGTGATCTCCAGCCAGCTCGAGGCGCACGCGCAGACCGTCCTGGTGCAGAGCGTGGTCGCCGCCGCCGAGGCCGCCCGCCCTGAGACGCCTGTCCGGTAAGTGCTTAGAGAGCGCGCACTGCATTGACTTGCGGTGAGATTCAACCATTAGTACCTATGATGGTGGCCGACCAGGCTGCTGGATACGGTCTCTACTTGGGAAGGTCGCTCCGCTCCGCATGCGAGAATTCCAGGACGTGGTCGAGCGGATCGTGCGCCCGCGCGCGGTGGTCAACGCGGACGGCCAGATCCTGAGCGCGAACCGGGCGCTCTGCGAGCAGACCGGCTACGCAGCTGAGGTCCTCTGTGAGATGCGACTGCGCGACCTCGCCGACCTCGAGCACTGCGATCGCGACGAGGCCGAGTTCGCCAAGCTCTTCGAGCTCGGCGTGGGCTACACCGTCGAGAAGCGCTGGACCCGGGCCGACGGCTACGCGCAGACCCGGCTCTGGGCGCACGCCCCGGTGGACTTGGAGGAACGCGGCCGGGTCGCGGTCGTCGAGTGGTTCCCGGTGTCGGGCACGCTCCGCGCCAACCTGGCCGAGCAGGAGATCGCGCTGCGCGCGGAGCAGCTGCGGCGCGCCGAGCACCTGCAAGTGATCGGACGCATGGCGGGGGCCGTCGCCCACGACTTCAACAACCTCCTCTCCGTGATCCTCGGCTACGCGGAGCTGCTGCGCACGCAACTCGACGACGAGGGCCACCGCGCCCACCTGGACCTGATCCACACCGCGGGGCAGCGCTCGGCCGAGCTCACGCGCAAGCTGTTGGCCATGGAGCGTTGGTCGACCCCGGAGCCCCGGCCGATCGAGCTCAGCGCGCTGCTCGAGGGCGCGCTGCGCACCTTGAAGCGGTTGGTGCCCAAGCACGTCGAGGTCGTCGCCCACCTCCACGGCGTTCAAGGGAAGGTCTTCGTCGACCCGATCTACGCCGAGGTGGCCCTCCTCGAGCTCGCGAGTAACGCCACCCGGGCCATGCCCAGCGGGGGGCGGATCACCATCGAGGCCGAAGCGGTGCACCTCGACGACGCCCACGACCGCACCCTGCTCGGGCTTCGCCCTGGGCGCTACCTGCAGATCAGCTTCTCCGACACCGGCGCAGGCGTCTCCCGCGACGCGATCCAGCGCTTGCTGCTGGTTTGCCGGGGTGAAGAGTCCCCGAGCGACCCCCTCAGCGCGGATCCCCTCGGCGCGGTGCGCCGCTTCGTCGCGCGCAACGGCGGCGCGGTGTGGCCCTACAGCGAGCCGGGCCTGGGCACGACGGTCAAGCTCTACCTGCCTGCGGTCAGCGACCTCGCTTCAGAGGCCCCCCCACCCAGCGAGCTGTCCACCGAGGGCTCCGAGACCGTGCTCGTGGTCGAAGACGCCGCAGACCTGCGCAGCCTGTTCGCCACGGCGCTGGCGGCCAAGGGCTACACCGTGCTCAGCGCCCACGACGGCCTCGACGCCCTGGCCCGTGCCCAGGCTTACGAGGGCGAGATCGACCTCTTGATCACCGACGTGGTCATGCCGCGCCTGAGCGGGCCCGACCTCGTGCGCCAGCTCGGACCGCGCCACAGGTCGGCGAAGGTGATCTTCGCTTCGGGCTTCACGCGCGAAGTGCTGGCGGCGAGAGCGGGCGGCGAGCAGATCGGAGAACGCTTCCTCTCCAAGCCCGTGACCCCGGGCACGCTGCTGCGCAAGGTCCGCGAGGTCCTCGACAGCTAGCAGCCTGCTGGCCGCCTGTTCGCAGCCCTGGCAAGGCGCGAGGAGCCCAGCGACCGTCGGAGTCGTAACCGACGAGCCACAGGGGCCAAGGCTTCTTTCTGCAGCCGGCTGCTGCCTAGCCGGCGTCGCGCAGCTCGCGAGCCAATCGCTCGAGGCGTGTGCGCGACGCGGCGTCCGGGTGGGCACCCGCGGCTTGCTCCAAGCGCTGCGCGAGGGCGTCGCGTTGCGCAGGGTCGAGCGTGCTGGGGTCGACCTCGATCAGCGCCAGCTCGGCGTCGTCGAGCGCTTCGGGGGTCGGGCTCGCTGCAGCCCGCGCGAACGCCGCGAGAGAGGGGTGCTCGGCCGAGGGGCTAGGCCCCGCGCGCTCGAGCTCCCGCAGCTCACCCCGCAGCGCACGGAGCGCGGCGCCCCGTACCTCGGGCCCCCCCTGGGCGCGCGAGAGCGCCTCCAGCACGCGCCGCGCCGGGGGGTCTCCGGCGCGGGGCGAGAGCCCGCTCGCCACCGCGGCGAGCAGCCCAGGGTCTTCGAGGTCGAGCAGGTCGAGCAGCGCGCGCTCGAGCAGCGCGGGCGCGTCGGCCTGCGCGAGCAGCCCCGCCAGGCCCCGGCGTCGCGCGCCGGGGTCGGTTGGGTCGAACAGCGCCTGCAGCTCCGCGTTCACGCTTGGTTTGTAGCACAGCCGCCGGCCCGCGGGTCGGAGGTAGGATCGCGGGGGAGGCTCCGCCCGTGTCCGGCGTGCTCGACGGCTTGCTGCTCGCTCTAAACGCCCTCGGGCGGCAGCTGCTGCTTGGCTTCGGCCCGCTGCTCGTGCTGGGCGCGGCGCTGTTCTGGCTGCAGCGCTTGACCCAGCGCTGCCTCGCCCACGCGGTCGGCCCGCGCGGGGTGATCTACTGGACGGGCTGGCTCGGGACCCCAATCCACGAGTTCTCGCACGCCCTGGTGGGCTACGCCTTCGGGATCAAGATCCACGAGGTCCGCCTGTTCGACCCCGACCCCGCGACCGGGGTCCTGGGCTACGTGCGCTGGGAGCAGCCCCCTCTGCGCTGGAACAAGCTGCACTCGATCGTGGGCACCTTCCTGATGGGGATCGCGCCGCTCTTCGGCGGGTCCCTGGTCTTGCTGATCGCGCTGCAGACGATCTGCCCAGACCCGGGCGCGGCCTGGGCCGCCGCCGAGCGCTTCGCCGAGGTCGCCCAGCGCGGCTCCTTCGACGAGGTCGTCGGGGGCCTGCGCGGGCTGGTGAGCGGGATCTACAGCGCGGTCTTCGCCTACGGCTGGGGCTCCTGGCGCGCCTGGGTGTTCCTCTACGTCGCCCTCGCCGTCGGCTCGCACCTCGCGCCGAGCTCGGCGGACCTCAAGGGCGGCGGGCGCGGCCTGCTGGTGCTGCTCGCGCTCGCGGCCCTCGCGAACCTGGTGGCCGTGATCCTGGGCTACGACCCCCGCGCCGCGGCGGGGTCGATCGCGCGGGCCATGGGGCCGGTGATCGCGTTGCTCGTCATGACCACGGCCGTGTGCCTGGGCAACCTCGCCGGCTGCGGCCTGCTGGCGGCCTTCGCCGCCGGCACCCGACGCCAGGGGTGAGCGCTGCGCGCGGCGAAAGTCGCGCCGCGAAGTCCATCCTGCCGGAGGCGCCGGGTAGAATTCCGCGCTACCCGAGCCAGGAAGAAGCCATGTCGAAGACGTCTGAATGCCCCGAGTGCGGGGAAGCGTTGACCCTCGAAGAGGGCACGATCCAGGGCGAGATCATGCAGTGCCCCAGCTGCGGGGTCGAACTCGAGGTGACCAGCGTCGACCCGTTCGAGGTCGAGCCGGCCCCCGAAGAAGAAGAGGATTGGGGCGAGTAGCCCCGGGCGCGCCATGAAGATCGGCCTGCTCGCCTCCCGGATCCGCGTCGAAGAGAAGCTCCTGATCAAGGCGCTCGACAAGCGTGGGTTGGACTACGACGTGATCGACGACCGCACGGTCAGCTTCGACCTCGCGCGTCCGCACTTGCGCTACGACGTCGTCCTCGAGCGCTGCATCAACCACAGCCGCGCGCTCTATGCGCTGCGGATCCTCGAAGACTGGGGGATCCCCTGCGTCAACCGCTACACCGTGGCGGACGTGTGCGGCAATAAGCTCCTGACTTCGAGCGCCCTCGCCAAGGCCAAGATCCCGGTCCCTGAGATCCGGATCGCGTTTACCCCCGAGTCGGCGCTGCGCGCGATCGAGGAGCTGGGCTACCCCGTGGTGCTCAAGCCCGGCGTGGGCTCCTGGGGCCGCCTGTTGAGCAAGATCAACGACCGCGAGGCGGCGGAGGCGATCCTCGAGCACAAGGAGCTGCTCGGCACCTACCACCACTCGATCTTCTACGTGCAGGAGTACATCAAGAAGCCCGACCGGGACATTCGCGTGTTCGTGGTGGGCGACGAGGCGATCGCGGCGATCTATCGCACCTCGCCGCACTGGATCACCAACACCTCGCGCGGCGGGGCGAGTTCGGTGTGCGAGATCTCGCCGGAGCTCGCGGAGCTCTCGGTGCGCGCGGCTCAGGCCGTCGGCGGCGGCGTCGTGGCCCTCGACGTGCTCGAGGACCCGGACCGCGGACTGCTCGTCAACGAGGTGAACTACACCATGGAGTTCCGCAACTCGGTCGAGCCGACGGGGGTGGATATCCCAGGGAAGATCGTCGACTACGCGGTCGGCGTCGGCTCGGGCAAGATCCCCTACACCCCGAGCCACTAAGGAGCGCCCGTGAGCGAGCGGCTGCGCGTTGGAATCGTCGGGTGCTCGGGCTACGTCGGGGGCGAGGCGCTGCGCCTGCTCCTCGACCACCCGCACGTCGAGGTGACCCAGGCGACCTCCGAGCGCGAAGCGGGCAAGTTCGTCTACTTCGCGCACCCCAACCTCCGCGGCCGCACGCAGCTCAAGTTCCGCTCGGCCAAGCAGACCGAGCCCGCGGACGTACTCTTCCTCTGCCTGCCTCACGGCCTGGCCCAAGAGCAGATCGGGCGCTACGCCGAGCTCGCCCCGCGGATCGTCGACCTCAGCGCTGACTTCCGCCTGCGCGACCCCGCGCGCTACGCGCGCTGGTACGGCAAGCCCCACACGGCGCCCGAGTGGATCGAGCGCTTCGTCTACGGGCTCCCGGAGCTGCGCCGCAGCGCGCTCAAGGGCGCCCAGTTCGTGAGCGGCGTCGGCTGCAACGCGACCGCGAGCAACCTCGCGCTCAAGCCCCTGGTCGACGCCGGCGTGCTCGACAAGGCCCGCCCCCCGATCGTCGACCTCAAGGTCGGCAGCTCCGAGGGCGGCAACGCGAGCAGCGCTGGCTCGCACCACCCCGAGCGCTCCGGGGTCGTGCGCTCCTTCTCGCCCGTGGGGCACCGTCACAGCGCCGAGGTCGAGCAGGAGCTGGGCCTCGAGGGCGTGCAGCTCAGCGTGACCTCGGTCGAGATGGTGCGCGGCGTCCTCGCCACGGCCCACGCCTGGGTCCGCCCCGGGACCCTGACCAAGGAGCTCTGGAAGGCCTACCGCTCGTGCTACGGCAACGAGCCCTTCGTGCGTCTGGTCAAGGACCGCAGCGGGATCCACCGCTTCCCCGAGCCCAAGATCCTCGCCGGCAGCAACTACGCCGACGTCGGCTTCGAGCTCGACGAGCGCAGCGGGCGGGTCGTGTCGCTGTGCGCGATCGACAACCTCATGAAGGGCGCCGCGGGCAGTGCGGTGCAGGCGCTGAACCTCATGTGCGGCTTCGACGAGCGCGCCGGCCTCGGCTTCCCCGGGCTCCACCCCTGCTGAGGCAAGGACCCCAACAGCCTGGTGAAGAAGCCGCGGAGGGGCTGCGACCGACGAGCCACGCGGTCCAAGGCGACTTCTTCAGCGGGCTGGAAGCCCGGCCTTGACTCGCGGGCCTGCAGCGAGCGCCTGTCCCTGATTTTCGGCTCACGGCTTCCTCGAATGGGCCGAACCTCGAGAGTGTCGTGGGCCTCCATGCGGGGGGGAAGCCCCCCCCCCCCGCAGGAGGCGGTACGCGCCGAAGGGGGCCCCGTGCCCGGGGGGGGCTGCAGTCCCCTTGACGTCGGAGGAGAGGCCGTGCGGCTGCAAAACTCGATCGCATCTCCTTGCGCTGCATATTACATACGTCGACTGGCACGACCCGCCGGGGGCCCCCACCTCGAGCGGAGGAGGGGCCGCGAGGCCCCGCGCCCAGCGAATCCCATTGAGGTCTCTTGCGTTTACGCTTGGCCTCCCATGTGCTTTCCGTTCCCCGTCCAGGGGGAGTCGACGCCGTTGACCGAATGCAAAGTCCGGCCCAGCGACCAGTCGCACCGTATGTCCCGAATCGAGACCACCCGCCAGGTGATGGCGCCGGAGCTGCGCGATCGCAGCCAGGAACCCGCGGCCCTGGGCATGATCGGGGAGAGCGCTGCGCTGGCGTCGGTCTACGAACGCGCGCGCCTCGTGGCCCAGGCACCCAACACGACGGTCCTGATCGTGGGCGAGAGCGGCGTCGGCAAAGAGCTGGCGGCGCGCGCCGTGCACGCGCTCAGCGCGCGCCGAGACGCGCCGTTCGTGGCGGTCAACTGCGCGGCGATCAACGAATCCCTCCTCGAGTCCGAGCTCTTCGGCTACGAGCGCGGCGCATTCACTGGCGCCAGCCAACGCAAGATCGGGATCTTCGAGGCGGCGCAACACGGCACCATCCTCCTCGACGAGGTCGGTGAAATGGGGCCTGGGCTACAGGCCAAGCTCCTGCGCGTCCTGCAAGAGCGGCGGCTCTACCGCGTGGGCGGCGTGCGCCCCGTGGAGCTCGACGTTCGTGTGATCGCCTGCACCAACCGCGACTTGCGCCTGTCCGTGCAGGAAGGCAGCTTCCGCCAGGACCTCTTCTACCGCCTGAACGTCGTCCAGATCGAGATCCCGCCGCTGCGCGAGCGCGAGGGCGACGTGGTCCCGCTGGCCAAGGCGTTCCTCGGGCAGTTCGCCGAAGAAATGCGAAAGGATCTGCGCGGCTTCAGCCGCGCGGCCCTCGAGCGCTTGATCGACTACCCCTGGCCAGGCAACGTGCGTGAACTGCGCAACACGATCGAGCGCGTGGCCGTGCTCACCCCCGGTCCGGTCGTCGGACCCGAAGACCTGCAGTTCTCGCCGGTCTTCGGACCGCAGCAAGACCTCGACCCCTCCGCGAGCGACGAGCAGACCTTGGCGGAGGTGGAGCGAGCCCACATCACGCGCACCCTCAGCGATTGCCATGGCAACAAGAGCCGCGCTGCCCGGCTCCTGGGGATCCACCGCACGACCCTCGCGAAGAAGATCGAGGAGTACGGCCTGGGCTAGCCCGCGCGCCCAGCAACGCCTTCACCTCGCGACACGAACTCGGCCGACGCCCCGCGCGGCCGAGACTGCTTTGGTTCTTCCCTCAACGAACGCTGCGGGGGGCCGAACCTGGACGGGGGTGGGCCGCCCGCTCGAGACCCATCACCTCCATGATGCAAAACTCGACAGTCCTCGGGCGGAGCCAGCGCAACTCGCGCCTGTGACGCTGGCACGGCGATTGCCTGCAATTCCTGCCGGGTAGGCAACTTCGTCCGACCCCAAAGGAAGCTCACGCACTCCATGGCCTCGAGTCGTCTCCTCTCCGCAGCGCTGGTGCTCGGGACCGTGGTCCTCTCCACGACGACGGTCGCGGCTTGCCTGCTCGCCTCGCGGGCTGCGGCGGCGGTGGAGCGGCTCGAGCGCCACGTGACCGCGCCGGTGACCACGCGCGCCCAGGCGATCCGCCGCGCGGACCAGGAGACCCTCCGCGGCGACGCCCGCGCGGCCGCGGCGCTCTACGAGGGCGCGCTGACCTCCGTCGAGCTCAGCGAGCAGGATCGTCTCGCCTCCAAGCTCAGCCTGGCTCGCGCGCTCAGCGATCTGGGCGAGCTCGCCCGCGTTCGAGAGCTCTTGCGCGAGGCCCTGCTCAACGCCGCTGAGCCGAAGAACCCCGTGGACCTGTTCGAGCTGGCCGAGCGCGCCATCGAGGCGCACTACCCGACGGAGGGCCGGCGGCTGCTGCACGCCGTGCTCTCGCTCCAGGACGTCGTCGACGACCCACAGCTGCTCAGCAAGGCGTTCATGGCGTTGGCTGACAGCTACCGTGATCAAGCGGACGAGCGCGAACTCGGCGGGATCGAGGCGCCCCCCGAGGCGATCGAGGCCTGGGAGCGCTGGTTCTCCGACGTGGACGACGACGCGGTCCCGCTGCTGACCCTCGACGGCCCCGCCCACGACCGACGGGTGACCCTGCTCGCCGACCACGCTGACGCGCACAAGGTCTTCGACCTGCTCAGCGCGCGCACCGGGATCTACGTGCGACGTCCGAGCGGGTGGGGGTTCCCGCGCTCTCCCGCGATCACCTGCGACCTGCGCGGACACCCGCCCCGCGAGGTAATCTCGCTGGTCGCTGGCGCCTGCGGCCTCGAGGTCGCCGCGGGAGCAGACGACGAGGTCGTGCTCGCGCCCCTCGATCCTCACCTCGACGAGGAGGGCAAGCGCCGTTTGCGCCAGCGGGCGCGGGTCCTCTACCAACGCGCCCTCGAGGTCCGGGGTGGCGACGCCCCGCAGGCGTCGCTTCAGGTCGCCGAAATGGCGCGCCTGAACGGCGAGCTCAGCGCGGCCCTCGAGCTCTACGCGCAGATTCGCAAGCGCTGGCCGGAGTCGAGTCAGGCGACCAAGTCGCTCCTCGGCACGGCGCAGTGCGAGTCCTCGCTGCTGCGCTACGCGCGCGCCCGTGACGCCCTGTTCAGCATCCTCAAGCGCTCGAACCTCAAGGGCTTCGCTCCGCGGGCATACCTCATGATCGCCGAGACCTACCTCGCCGACGGTCGCGAGGACGAGGCCGAGAAGTCGCTGCGTCACCTGATCCGAGCGTTCCCCAAGGCCAACGAGGTCGCCTACGCCCGGCTCCTGCTCGGGCGCGTGCTCGTCACCCAGAACAAGCACGCTCAGGCTGTCGTCCTCTACCAAGCGCTGCGTCGCGACGCGCTCAACGACGAGAACAAGCTCGAGGCGAGTCTGGGCGCCGCGACCTCCCTGCTCGCGGTGAGCAAGCACGCCGACGCCGTCGAGGAGCTGCTCGTGGCCGCCGCCCTCGACACGGCGGGCGAGCACACAATCGAGATCTACGAGCAGCTCGCCCGCGCTTACGCGGCTCAGGGCAAGCGCCTCCCCGCGTTGTTTGCCCTGCAGCACCTCCTGCGGGAGGCGGGCGGCGGACCTCAGCTGCTCGAGCAGACCGCGCGCGCGTGCCTCGAGCTGGGCATGCTCGAGCAGGCTCAACGCTACCTCCTGCAGCTAGAGGACCCCGCGGGCCAAGCCCACCTTGCGGTCGCGCTCGGTGACGCGTGGCGCGAGCGGGGCTCCTACACCCGGGCCCTCACCGCGCTCGGCCTCGTGCCCGCGGGCCAGCGCGCGGAGGTCTCCCCGACCCTCGCCCGCGCCCGGCTCGAGGCGGAACTCGGCGACGCGCGCGCGTGTCTGCGCGCGCTCGCATCCCTGAACCCCGAACTGCTGACCGCAGAACAGCGCGCCGAGGTCGCGCGCCTGGGTGGTGACGCGCGCTGGAAACTCGATCAGCCATTGCAGGCGTTGGAGCTCTACCGAGGAGGACGCGTGGGAGGCCCACAGTGAGAGCACGCCTCGTCTTGACCCTTGCCCTCTGCCTGGGGCCCGTGGGGGCCCAGGACTCGGACCCCCGCACCCGACTCGCTGAGGTGATCCAGCGCGAGCAGCGCTTGCTCGACCTCCTGCGCCGGGTCCGCGAGGGCGAAACCGTCGCAGCCTCCGAGCTCCTGGCTCGGCCGGCCCCGCTCCCCGTCCGACCCCTGCGAGAAGACCCTGAGTCGGCGTTCGAGCGCGCCCAGCTCGTGGAGGCCGAGGCGCCGACGACCGCTGCCGCCTCGCGCCCGCCGGTGGGCGAGGTGGGCGAGGTGGGGAGCGCCACGGCGACCCCGTCTACGGTAGCCCAGGCTAGCCTGCCGCCACTCCCCGCGGAGCATACCGACCCTCAACGCCTTGGCGACGCCTACCTCTTCGCAGGTCAGGCGGTCGCCGCCCTGGACGCCTACGAGCGCGCAGCGGAGCGCGCGGAGGCCCACGGCACGCCCCTCGAGATCGCGCGCGCGCGTTACGGGGTCGCCCGGGCCCTCGAGGAGCTGCAGCAGTTCGACGCCGCCATCGAGGCCTACGCTGCCGTAGAGAAACTCCCCGACGCGGGGCTCTGGACCCAGGCCGCGACCTTCGCCCGCACCTTCATTCGTTGGCGCCGCCAGGTGGCCGACTCCTCCCCCGCGCAGAAGGAGCTCCGGTGAGCCCGCCCTCCGTGCTCATGCCCGCCCCGGCAGCACCCCCTCTGGCTCCCGGCGCCGAAGCTGAGCTGAAGTCCGCCTTCGCCTCGTTCGAGCGCACCGCTGCCAACATGGTCCGCGCCTACCGCGAGCTCGAGGTGCGCGCGGCTCAGGTCGACGCCCAGCTCGGTACGACCAACAGCACCCTGCGCGGCGTGCTCGAGAGCATGCCCAGCGGGCTCGTGACCCGCGACGCCGAGGGGTCCGTGACCCTTGTCAACCACGCCGCGAGCGTGATCCTCGCTCGCCCCGAAGAGACCCTGAGGCGGGACTTCGGCGCGCTCCTCGACGTCGACGGCGCCCCCCTGGCCGCGCCGGACGGAGACGGGCGCGTGACCCGCGAGCGGCACTACGTCCGACCGGACGGCGTGACCCTCGTGCTGCTCTGGACGTGCACACCGACCGCGGAGGGTGGAAGCCTGAGCCTGTTCAGCGACGTCACCGAGCTCAAGCGCCTGCAAGCGCAGATCACCGCGCGAGAGCGCTTCGCTGCCCTGGGTGAGACCGCCGCGACGCTCACGCACCAGGTGCGCAACCCGCTGCATGCGCTGCGGGGCTTCTTGAGCCTGCTCCAGCGCGAGCTCGACGACGAAGGCGTCTCCGCCGCCGCGCGCCGCTACCTCGACCGTGTCCACGCGGGCGCCGACGCCCTCGAGCGCGTCGTCGCGGGGTTCCTCGACCTCGCGCGCGAAGAGCAGCTCGAGCTGCGCCCGGTCCCCGCGGGCGACATCGCGCGGAGCGCCGTGGCCGCCACCCGCGGCCGGCCCCAGCCCTCTCGAGTGACCCTCGAGGTCGTGTGCGAAGACGACGTCGCGGTCGACGCGGTGCACCTCGAGCAGGCGCTGATCAACGTGCTCGACAACGCGCGAGAGGCGAGCGCCGGCGGGCCGATCCATGTGCGGGTCGCTCCGTGCCCGGGCGGGGTCGCGATCGCGGTCGAAGACCAAGGCCCGGGGATCCCCCCAGAGCTGCTCCCGCGTCTGTTCCAGGCCTTCGTGTCGACCAAGGCGCGTGGGAACGGGCTCGGGCTGGCCTACGCGCGCAAGATCGCGACCCTCCACGGCGGCAGCCTGCGCGCGGAGAACCGCGCCCAGGGCGGCGCGCGCTTCGTGCTCGAGCTTCCCGGCGTCACCGCCGCGAGCCAAATCCGGAAGGTGGGCTGAGATGACGACGTGTGCGCTGGTCGCGGATGACGACGCGCTCTCCCGCGAGTTGCTGAGCGAGGTGGTCCAGCGCCAGGGCTGGAAGGTGGTCGAGGCGGCCGACGGCGCGGCTGCGCTGAAGGCCCTCCGCGCCCAGCGCCCCGACGTGATCCTCTCGGACGTGCACATGCCGGGGCTAACCGGGGTGGAGCTGGCGCGTCACGCTGCGGAGTGCGGGGGACCTCCGGTGATCCTCGTCACCGGACAAGGGTCGATGGCGACGGCGGTCGCGGCCCTGCGAGCGGGCGCCGAGGACTACCTGCTCAAGCCAGTGACCCCGCAGAAGCTCGAGGAGGCGCTCGATCGCGTGCGCACGCGACGGGGACTCTGCGGCAACGCGAGCCCATCGGGGGAGTTGATCGGAGACAGCCCGCGCCTGCGCGCGGTGGTCGAGCGCCTGCGACTGGCCGCCCGTTCACGGGCGACCATCCTCCTCGCGGGCGAATCGGGGACCGGCAAGGAGCGGCTCGCAGCGCTGGTGCACGAGCTCAGCCCGCGCCGTGAGCGCCCCTTCGTCAAGGTCAACTGCGCGGCCCTCGCCGCCGGGGTCCTCGAGAGCGAGCTCTTCGGGCACGAGCGCGGGGCATTCACTGGAGCGCTCGAACGCCGGGCGGGACGCTTCGAGCGCGCGGACCAGGGCACCCTGCTCCTGGACGAGGTGAGCGAGGTTTCGACCGCAGTCCAGGCCAAGCTCCTGCGCGTGCTCGAAGAGGCCGAGCTGGAGCGCGTGGGCGGCGATCGGACGCTGCAGGTCGACGTGCGCGTCGTGGCTACGACCAACCGCGACCTGCAGCTCGAGGTCGAGCGGGGAACCTTCCGCGGGGACCTCTACTACCGACTCGCGGTGCTCCCGATCCGGGTTCCTCCGCTCCGTGAGCGCCTCGAGGATGTGCCGCTCCTGGTCGAGCACTTCCTCGCGCGCTACGCCGAGGAGGTCCCCAGCCGCGTGCGCCGCTTCGCCCCAGAGGCCATGCGCTTGCTCGAGAGCCACCCCTGGCCGGGCAACGTGCGCGAGCTGGAGAACCTCGTGCGCCGCGCGGTGCTCCTCGACGGTGGCCCAACGGTCAGCGCTGCGCTCGTGCGCGCAGAGCTAGGGCACCGTCGCAGCCACCCCAGCGCGGCCGGCCCCGCCCAGCGCAGCATTCGCAGCATGGAGCGCGAGGCGATCGTCGACGCCCTGCGTGAGACCGGGGGCCGCCGCGAACGCGCGGCCCAGCTCCTGGGGATCTCCGTGCGCACCCTCTACAACCGGCTCAAGCGCTATGAGAACTCAGGGGCCCCCATCGACTTCAGCGCGTTCGGCGAAGGGAGTCGCGCATGAGCCTGGGTGGCGAACTGCAAGGGGTCGGGCGCCTGCTCGACGTGGCGGGCCTGCGCCACCGGGTGATCGCGTCGAACCTCGCCAACGCGAACACACCGAACTACTTGCGGCGAGAGGTCCGCTTCGAGGAAGCCCTGGTCAAAGCCCTCGAGGGTGGCGGCGACGCCGAGGCGGTCCGACCCGAGGTGGTGGTAGACCCCGACTCCCCCACGCGCCTCGACGGCAACAACGTGGAGAGCGAGCGTGAGCTCGTCGACCTCTCGAAGAACGCGCTCATGTATCAGGCCCTGTCGCGCGCCGCCGCCTCCAAAGCGGGCATGCTGCGGGCCGCGATCATGGGCCGGGGAGGCGTCTAATGGCGGCTGAGTCGATCTTCCCCGGCATGGGCGTCAGCGCGTCGGGGCTGCGGGCGGAGCGCTACCGACTGGAGGTGATCGCGCAGAACATCGCCAACGCGCACACCACCAAGGGGCCGGGCGGGCAGCCCTACCGCCGTCAGGTGGTGCAATTCGAGGCGGCCCTCGAGGGGGCCCTCGCGGAGCGCGATGGCGCGCCGCCGCGGGGCGTCACCGTGAGTGGAGTCGTCGACGACCCGACCCCGTTCAACGAGGTCTTCCAGCCGGGGCATCCTGACGCCAACGAGGCCGGCTACGTGCTCATGCCGAACGTGAACCTGCCCTTCGAAATGGTGGACATGGCGACCTCGACGCGCTCGTACGAGGCCAACCTCGCCGCGCTGAAGGCGTTCCGCCGCATGGGTGAGTCCGCCCTCGGGATCGGAGGCCCGTCGTGATCGACCCCGTCGCCTTCCAGGGCGCGCTGCGCGCCGCCGGGATCGGCGGCCCCGGGCCTGCGCAGCCGGCCGCCGCCAGCGGCGGCTTCGTCGAGAAGCTCGGAGAGGCGCTGGAGCAGGTCAACTCGGCCCAACAGCAGGCCGACCAGGCCGTCCAGGATCTCGCCTCCGGGAAGGTCGAAGACGTCCACGACGTCATGCTCGCCATGACCGAGGCCGACCTCTCGTTCAGGCTCATGCTCGAGGTGCGCAACAAGTTGGTCGAGGCCTACCAAGAGGTCTCCAGGATGCAGGTGTAGCGCGTGGAGACCTTGCGCAAGAGCCTGGCCCAACTTCGCGGGCAGCTGCTCGGCCTCGGGCTGCGCGGTCGGCTCGCGAGCGGCGCGATCGCGGTGCTCGCGGTGGCTGGCGTGATCGGCCTCGTCGTCTACTCCCGTGCCGTCGACTACGCCACGCTCTACGCAGGCCTCGAGGAGGAAGAGGCCGCCAAGGTCGTCGAACTCCTCCGCGCCCAGCAGGTGCCCTACCAGCTCTCGAGTGACGGACGCACGGTCCAGGTGCCCTGGAACCGCGTTCCCGAGCTGCGCCTCGAGCTCGCGGCCGAGGGCGTCGTCCACGGCGGGAGCCAGGGCCTCGAACTCTTCGAGCGCGGCAGCTTCGGCCAGAGCGAGCTCGCTGAGCAGATCACCTACACCCGAGCCCTGCAGGGTGAGCTCGCCCGCACGATCGGGGCGCTGGAACCCGTCCAACAAGCCCTGGTGCACATCGGGCGGCCCAAACAGAGCGTGTTCGTGCGCACGGACCAGCAGGCCACAGCCTCGGTCGTGATCAAGCTCAAGCCTGGGCGCAGCCTCTCGGGGCGGCAGATCGCAGGGGTGCGGCAGCTCGTCGCTGCCAGCGTCCCAAACCTCGACCCGACGCGGGTCTCGCTCCTCGACGCCACCGGGGCCGCGATCGCCGGCCCTGGGATTTCGACGCCCGCCGAGGCCGAAGCAGGCCTCGGCCTGGGGCGTGAGCGTTCGGTCGAGGAGCACCTCACGCGCAAGGCGCAGAGCCTGCTCGACACCGCCTTCGGCCCCCAGCGCGCGCTGGTCCGGGTCAACGCGACCCTCGACAACGACCAGTTCGAGGAGCGGCGAGAGACCGTCGAGCGCGAGGGCACCCCCACGACTCAGACCCTCACCACGCGGACCGTCGAGGGTGGGCGCGGCGCGGGCGGTGCCGTCGGGGTCTCCGGCAACACGCCGGGCGGACCGGGCGCCAGCGGCGCAGGGAGCCGGGAGTCCGAGGAAGTCGAGACCACCGAGTACGCGGTAGGGCGCAGCACGCGCGTGCTGCGTCGCGAGCGCGGCGCAATCGTACGCCTGACGGTCGGGTTGCTGCTCGACGAGTCCTTGCAGGAGAACGCGGCGGAGATCGAGAAGATCGTCAAGGAGGCCGTGGGCTTCGCCCCCTCGCGCGGCGACTCCTTCGAGCGCTCAGCGGTCCCGTTCCAGGGCGGGCTCCTGGGCGCCGCCGGTGACGCCGCGGCGCTTCCGCCGGAGGAGCTCAGCGCCCTGATCCAGCAGGCGACGCTGTTTGGCGCCGTGTTGATCGCAGGTCTGGTGGCGGCGCTCGCGCTGCGCCGCGGCGGGAGCGAGGGCGTGGGTGCAGACGCGGCCGCGGCCTCCGTCGCAGGCACGAGCAGCGCTCGCCTCCAGAGTCCTGAGGAGCGCCGGCAGCGCGTCCGCGCCGAGGCGGCGCGCCAGGTCGAGGCAGATCCGGCGCTCGCCGGAGCGGTCTTGGAGCGATGGCTGGCGACGGTCAACGAGCAGGAGTCGGCATGAGCAAGACCCAACTCAACGGACGCAAGAAGGCCGCGGTCCTCGTGCTCGCCCTCGGTCCAGAGGTCGCCGCGAAGGCCCTGAGCTGCATGCAGCCCGACGCGGTGACCGACCTCGCGCGGGCGGTGGCCGAGCTCGAGCGCGCGCCGATCGCGCCAGAGATCGTGGACGCCGTGCTTGTCGAGTTCCGCGAGTCGCTCCAACGCACCTGCGACGGTGTGGCCGCCGGGCCGGGCTCACTGCAGCGCTTGCTCGACTGCTCGGTGGGGCCCGATCAGCGGGTCGAGCTGCTCGACACCCTCGAGCGTGAGCGCCGCTATCAACGGCCCTTCGCCGACTTCGCGACCCTCGACGCGACGAGCCTGGGGGAGGTCCTCGACGGCGAGCTGACTCAGGTCCAGGCTCTGGTCCTCGCCAACGTACCGTCCGAGCTCGCGACCGAAGTCCTGGCCATGCGGCCGCAGGCGGAGCAGGTCGATCTGCTGAGCCGCATGGCGCGGCTCGAGGACGTGCCGCCGGAGCTCTCGCTCGAAGTCGGCGCCGTGCTCGGAGCCGCTGTGCGCGCGCGCGCACCTCGCCCTCAGCGCCCCCAAGCGGCCGAGGGCGCGAGCACTTCTCGCACCCGCGCGGTGGCGTCGATCCTGCTCTCTCTGGAGGGCCAGTCCGAGGACGACCCGGGGACCCTGCTCGAGCTGCTCAAGGAGCGGGATCCAGAGACCGCGGCGGCGGTCGAGGAGCAGTCCTTCGTGTTCGGCGACCTGACCTTGCTCGACAGCAAGGCGCTGCAGCAGGTGCTGAGCCAGGTCGAAGGCCGCGTGCTGGCCATGGCGCTCAAAGGGGCCGATGAGGAGGTCACCCAAGCGCTGCTCAGCAACCTCTCCAAGCGCGCGCGTGAGGGGGTCCTCGAAGAGAAGGAGCTCTTGGGTCCGCAGCCGCTGAGCGCAGTGCAGGAGGCTCAGCAGTCCATGGTCGGCGTGATCCGCGACCTGGTGCAGTCGGGCCAGGTCAAGATTCGCCGCGGGAAGGAAGCCCAACTTGTCAACTGAGCGAGACCGACAGCGGCTGCCCCGGGTGCTCAAGGCGCGCCAGCTCACGCTGCGCGGAGCGTCCAGCCCATCGGCGCCCGCCGAGGAGGCCGCCCGCACCCTCGCCGCCCAGCTCGCCGCCACGCGGGCTGAGGCCTTCGCCGAAGGCCGGGCGGCGGGCTTCGCCGCGGGTCGCCAGGAGGGATTCCTGGCGGGCGTCGAAGAGGGGCACGCGCGCGGAGCCGAAGAGAGTCGGCTCCAGCTCGGCGGTCTCGTTGGGCGGCTGCGCGAGTCGCTGCAGAGCCTGGAGCGCCGCACCCTGGATGAGCTGCGCGACGTAGAGCAACGCGTGATCGAGCTGGCCCTCGCGGTCGCCGAGCGAATCGTGGCGTGCGAGGTCGAGGAGGGGCGCTACGACCTGCGCCAGACCCTCGCGCGTGCCCTCGAGCTGACGCGGGACAAGACCGAGGCGGTGGTCTACGTACACCCGTCGGACCTGGAGCGCCTCCCGCCCGCAGAGCGAGAGGGCTGGACGTGCATGGCTGACACCAACCTCGACCCCGGAGACCTCGTGGTCGAGACCCCGACGGGCCGGGTGATCTCGACCCTCGCCGACCAGCTCGAGTCGGTGCGCAAGGCCATCCGCTCGGGGGAGGCCTACGCATGACGATCCTCGACGGCCTCCCGGACATTCGGCGCTGGCTCGAGCGTAGCCAGCTCGTGCGCCTCGAGGGCCGCGTAGCCAAGGTCGCGGGCCTCGTGGTCGAGGTCACCGGGCTCCCGGTCTCCGTGGGCACGCTCTGCAACGTGCGCTCGGGGGGTAAGAACTACCCCGCTGAGGTGATCGGCTTCAGCGAAGGGCGTGCGCGCCTCATGGCCCTGCACGAGATCGAGGGGTTGACCCCGGGGGACCCGGTGGCGCCGCAGTCGGGGACGGTCACCGCGCCGGTCGGATTCGAGGTCCTGGGGCGTGTGCTCAACGGATACGGCGAGCCGATCGACGGGGGCGCGCCTCTGCAAACCTCGGCGCGCGTCCCCGTTCTCCGCGCACCTCCGACTCCCATGGAGCGGCAGCTGATCCAGCACCCGCTGAGCACCGGGATTCGCGCCCTCGACGGGCTGACGACCCTCGGGCGGGGCCAGCGGGTCGGGATCTTCGCCGGGAGCGGCGTCGGCAAGTCCACGCTCCTGGGCGAGATCGTCCGCAGCTCGGACGCCGAGGTCGCGGTGATCGCGCTGATCGGTGAGCGCGGACGCGAAGTGCGCGAGTTCCTCGAGCACACCCTCGGCCCCGTGGGCCTGGCCAAGTCGGTGGTCGTGGCCGCCACGAGCGACACCCCGCCGCTGCAGCGACTGCGGGGTGCCTACGTGGCCACTGCGATCGCAGAGTGGTACCGGGATCAGGGCAAGGACGTGCTCCTCGTCATGGACTCGATCACCCGCTTCGCGTTCGCGGTGCGTGAGATCGGGCTCGCCGCTGGGGAGCCCCCCACGACGCGAGGCTACCCACCCTCGGTCTACACCCAGCTCCCGAAGTTGGTCGAGCGCATGGGCACGGGCGCACAAGGGAGCATCACCGCCCTGCTCACGGTGCTCGTGGAGGGCGACGACCTCCAGGACCCCGTGGCCGACGCCGTCCGCTCGCTGCTCGACGGGCACGTCGTCCTCTCGCGGGGTCTCGCCGACCGGGCGCACTACCCGGCGATCGACGTGTTGGCGAGCGTGAGTCGCTGCTTCGCCCAGGTCACCTCGCCCGAGCACCGACTCGCCGCGCAGCTGCTACGAGAGCAGCTCGCCGTCTATGAGTCGTCGCGCGACCTGATCGAGGTCGGTGCCTACCGCGCTGGAACCAACCCCGTGCTGGATCGAGCGATCAAGAATCGCTCGTCTGTGCTGCGCTTCCTTCAACAGCAGGGCGGAGAGGCGACCCCCCTCCGCGAAAGCGTCGAGACCTTGGCCGCGCTCGTGGCGACCGCAGGAGCAAGCTCATGACCCGCAAGCGCTCGCAGCGCATGGAGGCCCTGACGGGACTGCGCGTCAGCGAAGAGGCCGCCCGACGAACGAGCCTCGCCCAGGCCCAGGCCGCTCAAGCCCTCCGTGAGCGTGAGCTGGGCGAAGCCCGCGGCGCGTTGCAGGCCGCGGAGCGCAGACTGACCGCCGTACTCGGGCGTCCTTCCCTCGACCTCGTGACCCTCCAACGCGCGCGGGCAGACCTCGAGGCGCTGCACCAGCTAGAGCGTCGGGTGCGGATCGGGCTGCGTGAAGTCACGCGACTGGTCAACGAGCGCGCTCGAGAGCTGGAGGCAGCGCGGGTCGCACGCCGCGCCGCCGAGGAGCTCACGGGACGCGCGAGCAGCGAAGAGCGCCTGATCGAGTCGCGGGCTGAGGCTCGGTCCTCCGACGAGGCCGCCCTGCTGCGCTGGGAACGAGGTTCGGCGTGAAGAAGGCCGGAGTGGTCGGGATCCCGCTGCTTGCGTTCTGCGCCGCCGTCGGCGGAACCCTCGCCGCCCAGGGTCGTCTCGACGCCGAGGGGTTTGCGGAGCTCCCCGTCATTGGCGGTCTGGTGGGGGGAGCCCACGACCCCCCCGGGGACGACGCCCACGCGGCCACCAGCGAGGACGACCACGCGCCCGGCTCCCAGGCCGAACCCCGCGCCACGGGGGAGCACGAGGGAGGGCACGAAGTCGAGCTCCCCGACCACGACGGCGAGGCGCTGCGAGCGGCCTTCGAGCTCCCCCGCCCCTTCGAGGCCGAGGAGCTCGAGCGCCTGACCCTGGAGCTCGCGCACGCACGTGACGACTACCGCGAGAAGGCGCGCGCCCTCGCCGCGGAGCGAGCTGCCCTCGAGCGCCTCGGCGCCGACCTCCTCGCGCAACGCTCGCAACTCGAGCAGATCATGGGCGAGCTCGCCTCACAGCGCTCGGCCATCGACGCCGAGCGGATCGAGCGCGAGTCGCACTACGTGCGCCTGTCCACCGAGGAGAGCGCGGCGCTGACTCCCGTGGCGCGGACCTACGAGTCCATGCAACCCCAAGCCGCCGCTGAGCGTCTCGACCGGCTGGAGCTCGACCAGGCCGCGAAGGTTCTGGCCCTGATGAAGGCGCGTAAGGCGGCGAAAGTCCTGGAGGTCACGCAAACCGAGCGCGCAGCGAAGCTCTCGCAGCGCCTGGCCGGGTTGCGGCGCGAGGCTGTCCCCGAGGAGGAGCGGCGATGAGCCAGGCCCTGGACACGAGCCCCGCGGGGGTCGCCGCCGGCGGCGGGCTGGGCCTGGCGCGGGCTGCGCTGCTGGCCGGGGTGGGCCTCGCCGCGGGCGTGGGCTTCGCCCTGTTCGCTGGGCCAGGGCCCTCGAAGCATGAGCCCAAGGCCGAAGCCTCGGTGGCCCTCGAAGCCCAGACGGCCCAGCACGAGCTGCCCGAGCTGATCGTGAATCTGGCCGACAGCCAGGGTCAGCGCTACCTGAAGGTCCGAGTCGCGATCGTGGTCCGCGGCGCGCAGCTCGAGCAGGCCAAGCAGCGCCTCCAGCAGGGGCAAGCGGCTCTGCGCGACCTCCTGATTCGCTTGCTCTCGAGCAAGCAGATCCAGGAGGTCGAGAGCGTGGAGGCCAAGGAGTCGATCAAGCTCGAGATCCTCAACCTGATCAACCAGAGCATGTTTCCCGACGCCGAGGCCACTGCCGAGCAGCTCTACTTCATGGAGTTCCTGATCCAGTGAGCGACGAACACGAGGACGTGGACAAGATCCTCAGCGAGAGCGAGGTCGGCGCGCTGCTCAAGCTGGTGGGCAGCGAGGACGCGTCGAACCTGGCGCCTGCGGAGCTGGCGGAGCACGCTGAGCCCTATGACTTCCGCCAGCGTAACCAGCTCAGCCCTGAGCACCGCGCCCTGCTCGAGGAGGCCGTGGCCCGCGCCAGCGCGCCGATCGGCCAGGCCCTCGCTCGTCAGCTGCGAGAGCCCTGCGCGGTCCGAGCTGGGACGTGGGCCGCGCCCACCGCGGGAGACCTCTTGGCGAGCTGTGCAGAGAGCATGGTCTTCGCCCTCGACCTCGAGCCCGGCGGCGGAAAGGCGCTGCTGGCGATCCCACGCGCGTTCGTTGGGCGGGCAGTCGACCGCATGCTGGGAGGGCTGGGCGTGGCCGCCTCTGCACAACGTGAGCCGACCCGAGCCGAGCTGGTCCTGGTCGGGCGACTCGTGCGGAGCGTCCTCGATCCCCTCCGTGCCTCCCTCGGAGAGTCGTCCTCGCTCCAGCTCGCGGCGGCTCACTACGTGGCGAGCCCGCAGTTGGCACCGGTCGTCGACCCCGCCGAGGGGCTCGTATGCCAGGACCTGGAGCTCGCCGACGGAGGAGGCGCACACACCCTGCGCTTCGCGCTGACTGCGCGCTCGCTCGGCACCTCGGGACGCCTCGCGCCGGGTGTCGAAGCCGAGCCTCCCCGCCGCCCGAGCGAGCTCGCGCCAGACAGCCCGTTCGGGCAGCTGCCCCTGAAGGTGGTGGCGGTCCTCGCGGAGTCGCGGATCTCGATCCGCGCGCTGCTCGACCTCGAGGTCGGCGACGTCCTCTGTCTTGGGCGCCAGGTCGGCGAACCAATCCAGGTGCAGGTCTCGGGCGTCCCCAAGTTCACCGGCCTCGCCGGCGTCCAGTCCGGGCGCGTGGTCGTGAAGGTCACCGGCGGCGCGGAGGGTCACGCTGAGGCCGACCGCGGCCAGGCCCTCGCCACGGTCTCTCCGTGAACCCCCTGCAGTCAATCCCCGGGAGCCCCCATGAATGACCACGACACCGACGTCAGCCTCGAGCCCGCCGAGCTCCCCAACCTGACCGCCGACCCCCCTCCTCCTGGCCGGCGACGGAACCTCGACCTGATCCTCGACATTCCGGTTCCGGTGACCGTCGAGCTCGGGCAAGCCCGACTCAAGGTCGAAGACCTGCTCGGGCTCTACGCGGGGGCAGTGATCCCCCTCGATCGGCGCGCAGGCGACCCCGTCGACGTCCTGGTCAACGGCAAGCTGATTGCCCGCGGCGAGGTGGTCGTGATCGACGACACCTTCGGGATCCGGATTAGCTCGATCACGGCCCCCGCCCAGCGAATTCGCAGCCTGGAAGACACCCGCTAGCCCGCAAAGCTCACCACGAAGTGGTGAGTTTGCGGGGGAGCCGCCTGCGAAGCAGGCGGGCTGCGCCGGAGCGAGTCGGCGGCTCTGCCGCCGCGAGCGAGGCGCAAGCGACAGTGTGTACCCGGCCGCAGGCCGGGTCTCACTGTCTTAAACA
>JAGQRJ010000037.1 GCA_020425635.1 Planctomycetota bacterium
CGGCGGGCCGCCGGGTCGGCTTGCCGTCGCGCGCGCTCACTCGCGCTCCTCGCTGCCGGCCTCGAGCGTGAACACGGGCCGGGGAGAGTCGAGGTCGAGGAGGTTGATCTCCCCGCGAAACGGCGTGTGCCCGGGCAGCGTCAGCTCGATCTGACGCTTCTCGAGCAGGGGGACCTCGACCTCGAAGGGGGTGCGGAACTGCATGGTGTCGCCGCGCCAGCGCACGAGGGCCCCAGGTGGATTCGAGCGGATCTCGACGGTGAGCTTGACCTTGCTCAGCGCTGAGGGGACGTTGGGGTAGGTCTCGGCCAGGCGCCGCGCGGCGGCGAAGGCGGTCTCGATGTCCGAGCCGCTCGCGAGACCTTGCACGCGGCGCGCCTCCCGATTGGCCTTGGTCACGACGTCGAGCAAGCGCCGGTGCTCGGCCTCGAGGGGCTCACGCAGAGCGTCGGTGCGCGCCTCCTGGAGCCGCCGGTGAAGCTCGGCCGCGAGGATCTCGGCGTTCTCGGCGCGCATGGCCTGGAGGTACTGGCGGAGGAAGGGGACGGTCTGTCCGTCCGCGGCGAAGTCCGCGAGCTCCGTGCGCACCTTGGCGACCAGCGTCCCGACGCCCGGCCGCCGCTCCCAGGCCTCTGGAAACAGCGCGAGCAGCTCGTCCCAGTCGCGGTCCTGGCGCATCCCCAACTCGAGGTCGACGAGGGCCTGCGAGGCGTCCTTGCGCGCCTCCAACTCGCGGAGCGTGGCCGTGGCCGGCAGCGCGAAGCCCAGGCACAGGAGGCCGGCGGCGATCGCCAGCGCCGCGAACAGCGCCGCCGACTTGGGCTCCTCGGGGGCCTTGCCCTGGTCGAAGCCGTAGCGCGCGGAGAGCTCGTCGGCCTCCTTGCCGCGGCCGGTGCGCCGCAGGTCTGGGATCAGGGTCTCGGCGAGCTCCCGCGCGAGCGCCCGGTCGCCCAGCGCGTCGAGCGCGCGCACGAGCAGCTGCTGCGCCCGCGGGCTGGGGTGGCTCGAGAGCGCCTGGGCCAGGGCGAGCTTGGCCTGGTTGGGCAACCCGCGCTCGAGGTAGCGCTCCCCGAGGTCGACCGCCGCCTCGGCCGCGGCGCGCCCGCGCTCGAGGGCGGTCAAGCTGCTGACCCGGCCCTGGAGCGCCTCCAGGTCATGGGGCGCGAGGGCGAGCGCCTGATTGAAGGCCTCGAGGGCCTCGTCGTGCCGGCGCTGCCCGAAGAGCAGCCAGCCCGCCCGGTCGAATTGCCGCGTCGCGGGCACCTGCTGCTGGAGCTCTTGCAGCCCGGCGGCGAGGGCCAGGCGCAGCACCAGCTGGTTGATCGGCTGGCCCTCGAGTCGCTCGCGCATGGTCGCGACGCGCTGCGACCAGGCTTCGCGGCTCAGCGGGCGCGGGTCCGCGGTGACGATCCCGTCGGCGACGAGGGTCTGCACGCGCTGCATGACCGCGGCCTCCCCGCAGCCGAGCATGGCCTTCAGCTCTTCCCCGGTGACCCCAGGCCGACTGAGCAAGCACTCGAGCAGGTGCCGCTCGAGCTCGTCCTCGGTCGACTCCTGGCGCCCCCGCGCCCCCTCGGCGCCGGCGGTCACCAGGCTCACGTCGAGGGTGGGGAAGGCCTCGCGCGCGGGGCCGACCTCCTTCAGCGCGACGTGAATGTCGTGGAGCATGCTCTTGAGCGGGGTCGGCAGCGTGCGCTCGTTGACCTTGTCGCGCTTCAGCCGCTCGAGGTAGTACGGTCGGCCCGAGCCGGCCTCGAAGCGCGCGTTGGGCCAGAACAGGCAGTCGAGCAAGAGCTGCACGCCGAGCGAACGCGCGCCCTCCCGCACGCTGTCCGGCGAGATCCCCAGCTCGACCAGGACCTCTCGCTCGTCGCGGCCGGCGCGGTGGGCCTCGGCCATGGCCTCCTGCTGGGCGTGGTCGACGTAGCCGCCGAGGACCAGCCACTGGGAGAGCGAGGGCGGCGGAAAGCCGGTGGCCACGATCCGCACCCCGGCCATGGTGAACACGAAGTATGCGTCGCGGAGTCCGTCGCTGACCGCGATGTGCCCGCCGGTGGGGCGAAGGAACTCCAGCGCCGCTGCCAGGTTGGCGGTCGTCAAGGGACCGGACATATGCCGTTCGGGGGGGGCCATGAGCGGGGTCAGGATAGCCCCCAAGGCCCTCACAAGCACCCTGATTCGCCCTGTTTAGAGTTTCCCGCAGGATCCGTCCGCCGAGGGGCGCCCCGAAGCCAAGGGGAAACGGCGCCTCAAGGAGTTAGGCTGGCCGCATGAGCCCCCTCTCCCCCCTCCACTGGAGGCGTCGTAGCGCCCGGGCGGCGCTCTGGCTCGCGACCGCGGTCCTCCTCGGCGCCGGCTGCGCGGTCGACCGTGGCGTGCGGAGCGCGGTCGGGGTGGTGGCGGAGGGCCACGGGGCGCTGCGCGCGGGCTGCGCGCGGGTGTCGATCACCCCGCGCGAGCCGATCCTCCTCGGGGGGTTCGGGCTGCTGCGGGAGAGCCTAGGGGCCCACGACCCGCTCTACGCCCGCGCCCTGGCGCTGGAGTGCGGGGGGGCGCGGGTGGTGCTGGTCGCCTGCGACCTGATCGGCCTGCACCACTCCACGGTCTGCGCGGTCCGCGAGCGACTGCGCGACGTGGTGTCCCCCGGCGCGGTGCTCGTGTGCGCGACCCACACCCACTCGGGCCCCGACACCCTGGGGCTCTGGGGCCTCCCGCCCCTGATCAGCGGCGTCGACGACGCCTACCTGGAGGAGCTGATCCAGGGGATCGCGCTCGCCGCGCGCCGCGCGCTGGCTGCCCTAGAACCGGCCCAGCTGCGCTGGGGCTGCGCGCAGGCCCCGGCCGTAGGAATCAGCTACAACCGGCGCGACCCCGACACGGTCGACCGCACGGTGACCGCGTTGGCCCTCGAGCGCCTCGACGGCAGCTCCCTCGCGACCCTCGTGCACTACGCCTGCCACCCCGAGGCGCTCGGCTCGGCCAATCGCTGGGTGAGCGCGGACTTCGCCGGCCCGCTCTGCGCCGAGGTCGAGGCCCAGCGCCCAGGGGTCGCGCTCTTCGTCAACGGCGCGCTGGGGGCCATGGTCACCACCGCCGAGTCCGAGCACAGCTTCGCCGAGGCCGCGCGGATCGGTGAGGCGATCGCCCGGCTGGCGGACCAGGCTCTCGTCGAGCGCCCGGCGATCCGCGAGGCGACGCTGCTCTGCGCGCGCGCGGAGCTCGAGGTGCCAGTCGACAACTGGCGCTACACCCTCGCCGACTGGGGCGGCGTCTTCCCCGACCGGGACTTTCATGGCGGACGAACACAGAGCGAGCTGTGGGGCCTGCGCCTGGGCCCCTGGGTCTTGCTCTCGGTCCCCGGCGAGGCCTCACCGCAGCTGGGGTTCGAACTCGAGGCCCGCGCCCCGTCGCAGCCCTTCACCCTCGCCGGGCTCGGGAACGACGAGCTGGGCTACCTGTTGCACGAAGACCAGTGGGAGGACTCACGCTACCGCTACGAACGCACGGTCTCCCCGGGGCTGCCCGCTGCGGCCCTCGTGCGCGAGGCGGGAGCCGCGATCCTCGAGCGGCTCGACGACCCGTCGCTGGCTCCATCTTCCCCCGGTGAGTAGACTCGAAGCGGCGGACCGTCGCCTGAGGAGGCACCCATGAGCACACACTCGCGGAAATACGCGATCATCAGCGACCTCCACAGCAACCTCGAAGCCGTGAGCAACGTGTTCGCGGACATTCGCTCCCAGGGGATCGAGGACGTGGTGTGCCTGGGCGACGTGGTGGGCTACGGCCCGCAGCCGCGCGAGGTCCTCGAGCTGACCATGAAGACCGTGCGCGTGAGCCTGATGGGCAACCACGACGAGGCGGTGATCAAGGGCGCGCAAAACTTCAACGCCTGGGCGCGGGAAGCGATCGACTGGACCCGCGACGAGCTCTTGATCAAGGACGGCACCGAGAAGGCGCGCTGGGACTACCTCAAGGCCATGCCGCTCAGCTTCCAGACCAACGGCATGTACTTCGTGCACGGCTCACCTCGCCAGCCCACGATCGAATACATTTTGCGCGAGGACATCTACAACGGGCACTACGAGAAGTTCGACGAGATCTTCGGCTCCTTCGAGAAGATCCTGTTCGTAGGGCACAGCCACACGCCCTGCGTGATCAACGAAGACCTCGACTACGTGACCCCCACCGAGATCGAGCACGGCTTCACCTACACGATCGAGAAGGAGAAGCTGATCGTGAACGTCGGCTCCGTGGGCCAGCCGCGCGACAACGACACACGCTCGTGTTACGTGGTGGTCGACGAGAACGCGGTGACCTTCCGCCGCGTCGAATACGACGTCGACGCGGTGGTCAGCAAGATCCAACACATCGAGCGCCTCTCGAACAACCTCGGCCTGCGCCTCAAGAAGGGCGTCTAGCCGGTAGCTCGGTAGCCCGCCATGCCTCGCCGACGGCGCCCGAGCCCCCGCGGACGCGGCGCCCCTCCGGGCGAGCTGCGGCTGATCGCGGGCGAGCACCGCGGGCGCAAGCTCAAGGTCCCGCGCGGTCAGGTCGCCCGCCCCATGCGCGCGAACGTGCGCGAGGCCTTGTTCAACGTGCTGGGACCCGTCGAGGGCCTGCGTGTGCTGGACCTGTTCGCGGGCTCGGGCTCGCTGGGCTGCGAGGCGCTGAGCCGCGGGGCAGCTCACGTCACCTTCGTCGAGCGCGCGGCCCCCTGCCTGGAGGTGCTCGCTCACAACGTGGCGCTCCTCGGAGCCGAAGAGCGCGCGCGCGTGCTGCGCCACGACCTCGCCCGCGGGCTCCCTCGGGATCCACGTGAAGCGTGCGAGCTGGTGCTCATGCACCCGCCCTTTCCGCTCATGCGCCAGCGCCCCGAGCGCGGCGAAGCCGACGTCGACGCGCTGATCGCGGAGGTCGCGCGCGACCCAAGGTTCACGGAGGCCCGCCTGGCCTTCGAGGCCCCGCGCGAGGTCGCGTACACCGACGCGCGCCTGCACGAGTGGGGCTTCTCCGAGGTCTGGCGTCGCGACTACGGCACCACGACCGTGTTCGTGTGTTCGCGCGCGTCTGGTTCGCGCGGCTGACGCCGCGCTCACGACAGCGACCCTGCGAGACGGGCCGGCTCAGGTCGCGCTTCGCGCGCCGAGCGGATCGCCCTGGCGCGAAGCGCCCGGAGGCGCCGCTGGCCGCTGGTTCGCGCGACACCCGCGAACCATAAATATGCCAAGATCGTTGGCTGGAGGTGGCTCATGAGAGGCTTGCTGGCGACGCTCTTGGTGTGTGGGCTAGCCCACGCAGAGGGCATCAAGACCTACGAGGTCGCGGTCCCCGAGATCGGGGCGGATCGCTCCCTCGAGCAGTTGAAGCACTACCGGACCCCGGAGACGTCGTTCCGGGTCGAGCTCGGCGCGACCAAGACGCACCGGCTGTGCGTAGGGCGCTCGATCGCCTTCCCCAGCCCCGAGCAGTCCCGTTGGCCCAAGGTCACGGGCACCCTCTACGTGCCCAAGACGCCGGCCGCCAAGGCAGGCCCAGCGGTGATCGTGCTCGCCCACACGGGCGGGAGCTTCTTCCTCGAAGACATGATCGCGCGGCACCTGGCGGGGCACGGGATCCCTGCGGTGTTCCTCGACCTCCCCAACTACGGCGCTCGGCGAGAGGCGGGGACGTCCGAGGGATTCACCAACCCCAAGCGCCCGGACCTGGTCCTCCACGGGTACCGCCAAGCGGTGCTCGACGTGATCCGGGCTGGCGACGCGCTGCGGGGTCTGCCGGGGGTGGACCCCCAGCGGGTCGGGATCGTGGGCGTGAGCCTGGGTGCCGTGATCGGAGCGGTGGCTCGGGGGGTCGACCCCCGCCTGGACCGCACCTACCTGGTGATCCCTGGCGGTGACCTGCGCCGGATCTTCGAGAGCTCCTGGGAGGTGGGCCTGCCCCCGGAGGCCCTGGCGCTCCTTCCCGATCTGAGCCCCTACGACCCGGTGACCTTCGGGCCCCGAGTGGACCCCCGAGACGTCTTGATGCTCTGCGCCGCCCGCGACGAGGTGATCCCTCCCGAGTGCGGGGAAGCCCTATGGGAGGCCATGGGAAAGCCCAAGCTGGAGTGGATCGACTGCGGTCACTACGGTGTAGTCCTTCATTTCCCAAGGGTTATGAACGACGCCCTCGCCTGGTTCAGCCGTCCGGCCGTGACAGATTCGCTCACCCCCGTGAAGCCTTCTGGAGCCGCGCAACCCACTGGGGGGCATTGAGAGCACGAGATGTGTCTTTGGCACCCTGGATGCTCTAACAGTTTTTCAGAGGGACCGAGAACA
>JAGQRJ010000262.1 GCA_020425635.1 Planctomycetota bacterium
CTCGGGGTCGCTCGATTCGGCGGCCTTGGCCACCGCCTCCAGCGCCGCGGCGAGCTCGCCCGCGCTCTGGAAGCGGCTCGCCGGGTCCTTGGCCAGGCAGCGCATGCAGATCGCGTCGAGCTCGCGCGGGACGCTCTCGCGCAGCTCGCGCAGCGGCTTGGGCGACTCGGCGACCACGGCGTGCATGACCGAGATCGTCCCGCCGCGAAAGGGCGGGTGCCCGGCGAGCATGTGGTAGAGGGTCGCGCCGAGGCCGTAGACGTCGGTGGCGGGGCCGAGCAGCTCGCGCTCGCCGGTGGCTTGCTCGGGGGCCATGTAGGAGGGGGTCCCCACCGCTTGCCCGACCCCCGTGAGCTGCGAGCCGTCCTCTTGCGCGTTGCGCGCGAGCCCGAAGTCGGTGAGCAGGGGGGTGCCCTGCGCGGCCTCGAGCAGAATGTTGCTCGGCTTGACGTCGCGGTGCAGGACGCCTTGCTGGTGGGAGTAGTCGAGGGCGCGGGCGACCGCCGCCGCGAGCCGCGCGGCCTCGGGCGGGTCGAGGGGGCCCGAGCGCTTGATCCGCTCGCCGAGGGACTCGCCTTGCACGAGGTCCATGACCAGGTAGGGGAAGCCGTGGTCGGTGCCGGTGTCGAGCACCGAGACGATGTTCGGGTGGCGCATTTTCGCGGTGGCCTTGGCCTCGCGCACGAAGCGCACCTCGTCGGTGGGGTCGAGCTCGAAGCCGTCGCCTTGCATGACCTTGAGCGCGACGTAGCGCTCGAGGTGCGGATCCTTGGCTTTGTAGACGACCCCCATGCCGCCGCGGGCGAGCTCGCTCTCGACCAGGTAGCGGCCGAAGCGCTGGACGGCGGCGGCGGCCACGGTGGCGGCGTTGTGGTCGACCTCGGGGGCGATCGGCTGGGCGGGGACCTCGGCGGTGTGCGGAATCAGGCGGCCCGAGTCGGAGTCGACGTGGCGCGCCGCGGGCGCGCCGTGGGCGGGGACCTCGGCGGTGTGCGGGATCAGGCGACCCGAGTCGGGGGCGAGGCGCCCCGAGTCGCGGGAGAGCCGCGCCGAGTCGGGGGCGAGGCGGCCCGAGTCGGGGCGCTTGGCGACGAGGGGGCCGGAGCCTTCGCCAGCGTGCGGCAAGCGGCCGGAGTCGGAGTCGGCGTAGCCGAGGGCCAGGCCCACGCGGTTCACGAACACCTTGACCCGCGGAGGGTCCATGGCCGGGTGCTGCTGCAGGAGCAGGCGAGCGCGCGCGATCGCCTTGGGCGCGAGGCCCGAGGGCACGGGGTCGTAGGTCGCCGGCTGTGCGCCGAGGCCGCTCAGGACCTGGTGGTAGATCGCGCTCAGCTCGGGCAGCGCGTGGGGGGGGAGGTGTCGCTGGCGGAGGAGCTGCAGCAGGCCCACGCGTTGTCCCGAGCGCGCGAACTCCTCGCGCAGGAGCAGCGCTTCACGCAGCTGCTCCGCGGTGAGGTAGCGGTTGGCGACCGCCGCGCGCACCACCGCAGCTTCCGCGCTCGTCTCGGCCTCGTCGAACTCCACGAACCCACTCTAACTGGATGAATTCCACAGGGTTGCGACTCACGCGACGATCTCCCTAAAACGGGAATCGCCCCTAACTGGTGCAGGGCCAACGTGCTCCCTAACACGACCAAGGAAGTCCTTCCACCTCAATTCCGAATTTGGCCTAATGCTCGCTCAGGTCTTCGGATAGGAGTGGTTCCGGAGTCTAGAGGAAGGACTTTCATGCGAATTCTGTGGACTCTTGCTTTGCTCGCCGCGCCCGTCATGGCGCAGCAGACCCTCACCTTCGCCGACGCGAAGAACCCCGGGGCTGGGCCGTGCGGGATCGCCGTGGCCCAGACGCGCGGTGAGACCTTCCTGTTGGCTGGCAGCCACCTCGAAGACAAGGTCACCAGCTTCAGGCTCGACCGTCAGACCGGGGTCATGACCGCCGCGGGGCAGGCCAACGTCGCCCCCGGCTCGCGCCCCGCGGCCGTCGGCTTCGCCTACGGCCGCTACGCGGTCGTCGCCAACCAGGCGAGCTCCGACCTCTACGTGTTCCGCATGGACCGCGCGGGCCAGTTCACCCAGGTCGGGCAGCCCGTGCCCACGGGCGGGGTCGGCCCCGCCGACATGGTCGTCGCGCCCACGGGGCTCGTGGCCGTGACCAACAGCCAGTCCGACGAGGTCAGCACCTTCTGGCTCGACCTGCGCGGCCGGCTGCGCTTCCTCGACAAGGCGAGCACCGGGGTTCAGCCCGCGGGCGTCGCGATCTTCGGCAACCGGATCGCCGTGGCGAACACCGCCTCGGGCGACCTGAGCGTGTTCAGCCTCAACCGCCTGCGCAACCTGCAGCTCGAGAGCACGACCGCGATCAACGCCAGCCCGATCGACCTGACCTTCGGCGCCGGCGGCAACCTCTACGTGATCGCCGCCCCGGCCCAGCAGGGTCAGCCGAGCGAGCTCAAGCGCTTCCGGCTCAACCGCAACGGCCAGCTCAACGAGCTGGCCTCGGTCGACGCGGGGCTGTTCGTGAGCGGGATCGACGCCGACCCGCAGAACGTCTACGTCACGACCGTCACCGCCACCGGGCAAAACGAGCTGCGGGTCTACGACCGCGGCCTGACCCAGACCGCCTCCACGGCGATCGTGAGCCCGCCGACCTCCATGACGGTCGCGGCGGCTCGCGTCCGCGGCGGGCGCTTCGTGTTCGTCAACGAGTTCGGCAACAGCACGACCTCGTCGTTCCGCCTGCAGTAGCCACCCCACCTGCAGACCCGCGCAGCCCGCCGGCGATTCGCCGCGCGGGCTGCGTTCGTGTGGGCGGAACCAAAGGGAGCGGCCGGCCTGTAAGCCGGGTTTTGTACCCCCCCGAGGGGGGGCGACGATCATCCATCTAGGACCGTCCTCACGAACGGCCTCGAGCGGCCTACCCGGACGTCAGACGAGACGAGCAGCCTCTCCGCCCTTATTTGGCCTTGCTCCAGGTGGGGTTTACCCTGCCAGCGACGTCACCGCCGCCGCGGTGCGCTCTTACCGCACCTTTTCACCCTTACCCCGGCCGACCGAAGCCGACCGTGGCGGTATGTTTTCTGTGGCACTTTCCCTGGGATCGCTCCCGGTTGCCGTTAACAACCACCTTCGCTCTGCGGAGCCCGGACTTTCCTCTCCCGGGGCGAACCCCGACAGCGACCGTCCAGCCAACCGCTCCCGTGCCCAGTCTACCCGGGTCTGGCCCGGGCCTGTTGCCTGGCGCAGGAACTATCGGCGCGCGCGGAGCGCCGCCTCGAGGGCCTCGAGGGTCGGCTCGATCGGCTCGGGCACTCCGCCCGCCGCGCGGATCGCCGCGTCGGCGTCCTTGAGCCCGCTGCCCGTGACCCAGGCCACGCAGGGGGTGTCGGCGTCGAGCAGGCCCTCGTCCTTGGCGCGCAGCAAGCCGGCCAGCGCGGCGGCGCCCGCGGGCTCGCTGAACACGCCGCTCGCGCGCGCCAGCGCCGGCATGGCGGCCAGGATCGCCTCGTCGCTGACGCGCAGGAAGGCGCCGCCCGACTCGCGGATCGCGCGCAGCGCCTTGCGCCCGTCGCGCGGGCGGTCGACCGAAATGCTGTCGGCGCAGGTCTTGGCCTCGACCTGGGCCGGGGCGTCGAGCCCCGCCTCCCAGGCGCGGGTCAGCGCGTCGCTGCCCGCGGCCTGCACGCCGAGGAGCTTGGGGACGCGCGGGATCCGGCCGATCGCGACCAGGTCCTTGAAGCCCTTGTAGAGCCCCGAGACGATACAGCCGTCGCCGACGGAGACCGCGATCCACTCCGGCAGGTCCCAGGCGAACTGCTCGGCGAGCTCGAGCGCGCCGGTCTTCTTGCCCTCGGCGAGGTAGGGGTTGACCCCGGTCGAGCGCAGCATGAGCCCCAGCGCCTCGGCGGCGGGGAGCGAGAGGTCGAAGGCGTCGTCGTAGGTCCCGGCGACCGGGAACAGCTCCGCGCCGTAGACCAGGAGCTGCGCCAGCTTCGCGCGCGGCGCCGAGCGCGGGACGAGGATCACCGCGCGCAGGCCGGCCGCGGCGCAGAACCCGGCGAGGCTGCTCGCGGCGTTGCCGGTCGAGGCGCAGAGCAGGCCCGGCGCGCCGGCCTCCAGCGCGCGAGCCACCGCGACGCTGGTCGCGCGGTCCTTGAACGAGGCCGTGGGCAGGCGCCCGTCGTCCTTGACCCACAGCGCGCGGAAGCCGCCGGGCGCCCGCGCCGGGTCGAGGCGCAGCAGCGGCGTGGGGCCGACCTGGAGGGGCGGGCGCGGGCCGTCGTCGGCCACCGGGAGCAGCGCGCGGTAGCGCCACACCCCGGTGAGCGCGGGGTCCTCGAGGTCGCGGGCGAAGGCGACCCGGGCGGCGTCGAGGTCGTAGTGCACGTCGAGGGTGCCCTCGGGCCCGCAGGCCGGGCAGGTCATGGCGTCCGTCGGGGCGACCGCCCCGCAGGCGACGCAGGTCAGCTGGGTCACGGGTGCCACGGGCCCTCCTCGCGTGAGCGTCGAGAATGCCACACCCGCTCGATTCTCCCCACCTTCAGCTGCACAAGCCCCGCGCGCGCAATCGCTGCCTGGCCCGGCTCGGGCTTTGCACCCGAACTCGCCGCACCCGGTAGGCTGGCCCCCCATGAGCGACACACCGACCCCCGACCCCTCCCCCGCGCCCCAGGCCGATCCGGCCAGCGCGCCGACCGTGTTGGCCCCCGCGCCCGTCGACCCCCGGCCGGCGGTTCGCCGCCCGCAGCTCGGGCGGGTGCTGTTCGCCGCCGGGGCCTTGACCCTGCCGCTCGGGGTCGGCGTGGGCCTCGGCTTCTGGATCTCCGACGCCGGGGTGCGCTGGATCCCGCTCGTGGGCTGGCTGCTGGTGGGCTGGATCCTCGGGCTGCTGATCATGATCGGCGGGGCCACCCTCATGGGGCCCGCGGTCGGCAGCCCCAAAGGGCGCAAGCGGATCTTCGCCTGCGCCATGCTGGTCTTGCTCGCGGCGGGGGCGCGGCTGGGGGTCGCCTGGCTCAACCAGCCGGGGCCCCTCGCCGCCATGGGGCCGGTCGAGTTCGCGCGCACGGTGCGCGACGACACCGCGCGCTACCAGGCCCTCGACCGTCAGCTCGACGGGGTCGTGCGCGCCGTGCGCGAGCTCTCGGTGTTCCAGGGCGACGACCCCGAGGGCGTGCTCAGCGGCGACGACGAGGCGGCCCTCGTCGAGGGCTGGCTGGCCTACCTCGACCTGGCCTTCTCCCTCGATCAGCAGCGCGTGTTCTACGAGGACTACTACCGGCTCGACCTCTCGCGGGTCGAGCGCGGGAGGCACCTGCAGAGCTTCCTCCTGACCTACGCCGCGGAGCTCAGCCTCTACCACCACACCGCCGACTTGATCGACCTCGTCGAGAGCCGGCCGAACGTGATCACCTTCCTCAACCAGGCGCGGGCCGACGCGGGGCTGCCCGCCGACAGCTACGCGGCCCTGCGCGAGGAGCTGACCGGGGTCAGCGACCTCTCGCGGGTGGTGGCCGGCAAGCAATACCTGGCCTACCTCGACCGCATGCACCGCGCCCGCGAGGAGGCGGAGCTGCTCGGCAGCGGGCCGCTGTGGGACGAGGTCGAGGCGCACCTGCGCCAGATCGAGACCCGGCGCAAGCGCGAGCTGGCCGCGCTGACGGTGACCAGCGACGTCGCCCCGCTCAAGCGCACGGTGAAGCACACCGTGTTCCCCGTGCAGAAGCAGGTCGCCGAGCTCATGGGCGACGTGCGCGTGCGCCGACCGGGGCGCTACCTGATCGGCGACGAAGACCTCGCGCGCCTGCTGCCCATGCTGCAGCCGGGCGACGTGCTCCTCGGGCGCAAGAACTGGTACCTCTCCAACGTTGGACTGCCCGGGTTCTGGCCGCACGCCATGCTCTACGTCGGCACCAACGAGCAGCTCGCCGCGAGCCTCGACGCCGACCCCGAGGTCCTGGCCTGGGTCGAGCGCAGCTGCGGACGCCCGCTGACCTTCTCCGACTACCTCGCGCAGACCTACCCCCGCGCGTGGGCCGAGCGCCTGGCCCACGCCGACGAGCACCCGCTGACGGTGCTCGAGGCCGTCTCGGAGGGGGTGCTGCAGAGCACCCTCCAACACGCCTCGGGCGACTACTTCGCCGCCATGCGCCCGCGGCTCGCGCCCTGGGTCAAGGCCCAGGCGATCGCGCGCGCCTTCGGCTACCTCGACCGGCCCTACGACTTCGACTTCGACTTCGCCAGCGACCAGTCGCTGGTGTGCTCGGAGGTCGTGTGGCGCGCCTACCGCCCGCAAGAGGGCGCGCCGGGGCTGGAGCTGCCCCTGGTGCAGGTCGTCGGGCGCCCGACGCTCTCGCCCAACGAAATGGCTCGGGTCTACGCCCGGGAACACGGGACCCCCCAGGCGCAGTTCGATTTCGTGGCGTTCATCGACGCGCGCGAAGCCGACCAGAGCACCTTCTTCGCCGACGAGGCGGCGTTTCGCGCCTCGGGCGAGCGCTCGAAGTGGGACTTCAGCCAGGAGTAGGCCGCGCTCAGCGCCGGACCCACACCTCCAGCCGCCCGCCGGAGTAGGCGAGGGTCCCCGCGAGCCCCCAGCCCGCGTCGAGCTCGAGCGGGGGTGAGCCCGCGCTCGCGTAGTGCAGCACCGCGTTCACCGCGGCGAGGTCGAGCTCTCGCGCCTCGACCGCGGCGCTCAGGTCGGCGCCGGCGAAGGGCCGCTGGAGCAAGAACGAGATCCGCTGCCCCTCGCGCCAGAGGTCCTCGGTCGAGCCGCCCGCGCTCGAGGCTGGCCCGGGGCTGTGGAGCACGGCGAAGGCGCCCTCCCACCCGATCGCGTCGAGGTAGCTCAGCAGGCGCTGCCGGGCCACGCTCCCCGAGCTCCCCTGAGTCGCGCGGCGCGCCAGCCTCGAGGCGGGATAGAACGAGAAGGCGACGAACACCGCGGCCAGCGCGAGGGGCCAGGCGCGCCTGGCGCGGGGCGCGGGGTCGGGGGCGCGGCGCCACGCCTCGCACAGCTCGTGGACGCAGCGCAGGACCCAGAGCACGGTCAGCGGGAGCAAGAAGCACGAGAGGTAGCGCTCGTCGACGTAGACGAGCAGGTAGCCGGCGCAGTAGAGCGCGCAGGTGCCCAGGGTCCAGGTGGCCAGCCACTCGAGCGCTCGCTCCCAGCGACTCGGCCACGGGCGACGCGCGATCACGAAGGCGGTCCCCAGGAGCAGGAAGCAGGGCCCGAGGTAGAGCGGGTCCCAGCTGGCGAGGATCCGGCAGGTCCACCACAGGTTCGCCTTCACGATCCTGGCCTGGTGCAGCGCGTTGGCGGTGGAGGCGAGGGGAGACCACGCCGGGTAGGGCATGAGCTCGGGGCGCTCCCAGATCGAGAGGTGCGGGCTGGGGATCGCGCGCACCCCCAGCAGGGGGTGCGTCACCGTGCCTGGCTCGTTGCCCGGGCCGGCCGCGGCGTAGGCCAGGGGGCCGACCGTGGACCAGGTCAGCCGGGAGTGCTTCCACGAGAGCGTCGCGACCCAGGGGCCCACCACCAGGAGCAGCGCGGCGAAGCCGAGGCCGGCCGCGCGCAGCGCCCGGCGCCGGAGGGCCGGGTGCTGTTCGGCCGGCAGGCGGCCGCGTCGTTGGCGGTAGCGGAGGTAGACGGTCAGGGGAAAGTGCAGCACGACGAAGGGCAGGGCGTAGGACTTGGCGAGGAAGGCCAGCCCGCCGAGGGCGCAGGCCACGCACGACCGTCGGCCCTCGAGCAGCGCGGGGGCCGTGACCTGCGCGGCGTAGGCCAGGAGGCAGGAGCCGATCACGACGTCGGGGGTGATCACGCGGGTCGTCAGGTCTGCCAGCGCCAGGGCGCAGCAGCCGAGGGCGACCGCGCGCGGCCAGGGGGGGAGCTCGAAGCGCAGCGCGAGCTGGCGGGTGGCCACGAGCCCGAGCGCGCCCCACAGCAGCAGGGTCACCCGCGCGGCGATCAGCGGGCTGACCCCGAGGGCGAGCAGCGGGGCGAGGCTCCAGATCAGGAGCGGGCTCCAGTAGCCGGAGACCGACGCCGACGGCGTCCCCTGGGCGAGGCAGGTCGCGAGCTGCAGGTAGCTGAGGCCGTCGGGGTTGACCTGGTCGCGGTTGCCCCAGGCCGCCAGCGCGCCCACGACCAGGTAGAGCGCGAGCGCGGCGGCGAGCGGGCGGAGCGTGGGCCGCGCTGGGCCCGCAGGCGGGGGGGGGTCGCGGTCGGTTGGCTGCGGTGCGGTCATGCGCTCCCTGCGTGACCCTACCGCAGCGCCAGGGTTTCTGGCGAAGCAGCGGTCGGCCTCCCGGGGGCGCTCGACCTCGAGGGCGCCCTTGGCACTAAGTCCCCCCTCGGACGCGGGTTCCGCGATTGGCGCGAAAGACGTGATTCGCGCGAGCGCGGGTCGCGCTTAAGTTCTTTTGTTTTTGAAAGTTATGCAAGATCCTCCCCACCCCGAGCCGCTACAGTGAGGGTGGAGCGGCTCCGCAACGAGCGCGCCTCCAGAGGAAGGCAATGCTTGATCCGACCGAGTTCGTCGAGAGTCTGGAGCAGCTTCACGGCAAGCTAGACAAGCTCCTCGAGTTACACGGGAAGGTCGACCGGCTGCTCCAGGCGGCGGAGCACCCCATGGGGATCGACCCCGCGGCGCGTTACTCGACGCGCGAAGTGTCGGACCTGCTCGGGCTGAAGTACTCCACGATCTACGACCACGTGCGCAACGGCAGCTTGGTGTGCATGCCCACCGGGACCCGCAAGAAGATGTTCCGCGGGGCCGACGTGTTGGCCTTCGTGCACA